>NZ_JBQYLI010000006.1:0-284054 GCF_052690465.1 Sunxiuqinia sp. A32 | reverse complement strand
CTTTTATGGTTATTAAATTAAGAAAACCATCTCTTAATTTTTATACCCATCTGTCCAAATTAGGCTGAAGACTTACATATCCTTGGTTACAGGAAACCGGCCTACCAATCGGACAGCCATTTGGATATACTTATTTAGGGTTCTATTCAGAAGATGATATTGCCCGTAATAATGATGACAACCCGGATAATGATGTTGCTGCACCGATCAGTGATGTACCGGTACAGGCCGGTGATTTGAAATATGCCGACCTGAACGAAGACGGGATCATTGATAATTTTGACCGTGGGCCGATTGGTAAACCAAACCTGCCGAATACTACATTGGGGTGGTCACTTGGATTTTACTACAAAGGCTTTACAGCTAACATCTTGTTCCAGGGATCGTTTAACTACAGTTTCAGTGTGGTCGGTACAGGTATTGAACCGTTCAAAAGCCAGTTCCAGCCAATCCACCTTGACCGTTGGACCCCGGAAACTGCAGAAACTGCAACTTTCCCCCGTTTAACAAGTAATCCAACAACTGTAAACAGTAGTTCTGCTTACATGTCCGACTTCTGGTTAGTTGATGCATGGTATATGCGTTTGAAAACGGTTGATTTGGGGTACCAGATCCCGCAACGTGTTTTACCGTTTAACATCAACAGTGCCCGTTTGTATGTAAACGCGTACAACCTGTTGACCTTGACAAGCTATGATAAGTATCAGCAAGACCCTGAGATTTCTACGAATACAGCAGGTGATGCTTATATGAACCAAAGGGTGGTAAACCTTGGATTACAGGTTACATTCTAATGATTAAAATTTGAATTAATCACATATTTGAAGGGGAAGCATCTTATATTTAAGATGTCTTCCCTTTTTTAGTGAAAAAATGATTGGCCAAGTCAATATTGTTAACCTAGCACAATTCTAAATACTCAAAAAGCTTTTCGAAACTAATTTTTTCTTTTTTTTTTCGACAAAATCATATTGTAAGATTACCAAATTGTTTTTGGAAAGATTTTCATTAAAGTGAAGTTGATGAAAAGCCTACCTGATAGCAAGCTTCATTAAATTTATTCTAGTTTAATTTTAGGATACCTTTTGGTCGTTTCAGTATTTTGTGAAAATTGCCTTGAATTCACCCCTCTTATCACCTCAAAAAATCCCATTTGTATAAATATGAACAATACTGCTATTCTTTCGCGAAATAGTCTTCCTTGTTCTGCGGCATAGCAATTTCCTTTGTTATTGAATAATGTGCAAAAAGACATTGTGTAAATTGTCTGTGGATTTTTGTTCTAAAACTAAGTATCTCATTTACGTATAATCCATTTATGTATACTAATATGAAAAATATAAAGAGTAAAATCGCTTTTGCCGCCCTTGCATTAAGTCTGTCATCAGTTGTAATAGCACAAGAAAACAAGAAGCCAAATTTGGTTCTATTTATGGCTGACGATTGTTCTTATTACGATTTGGGAGTTTATGGAAGCAAGGATTCCAAAACTCCAAATATTGATCAATTTGCAAAAGAAGGTGTTCGTTTTACCAAAGCCTATCAGGCAGCTCCCATGTGTTCACCGACAAGACATAATTTGATGACTGGTGTGTGGCCGGTAAAATCTGGTGCCTATCCAAATCACACGATGGCAAAAGAGGGAACATTGAGTATTGCGCATCATTTAAAGCCTGCCGGTTATCAGGTTGCTTTAATTGGAAAGTCTCATGTGGCTCCGGAATCCGTTTTCCCGTGGGATTTATATGCACCCCTGTCAAAAAGTAATGATATTAATTTTGCAGCCGTTGATTCGTTTATAAATGTGTGCAAAGAAAACGATCAGCCATTCTGTCTTTTCGTAACATCTAATCAGCCGCATACTCCGTGGAATAAGGGTAATCCGGAAATGTTTAATCCGGAAGAAGTGAAACTCCCTCCATTTTATGTTGATGTGCCAAAAACCCGAAGCCAGTTTTGTAAGTATCTTGCTGAAATAAATTACATGGATAGCGAATTTGGCACGTTGCTTAAAAAGTTGGATGAAGAAAAGCTGGCAGACAATTCTGTTGTCGTCTATTTAAGTGAACAGGGAAACAGCTTCCCGTTTGCCAAATGGACCTGCTATGATGTTGGGGTTCACTCTGCCTGCATTATCAGATGGCCTGGAAATATTAAAGCCGGAATGGAGTCGGACGCATTGGTGGAATATGTGGACGTTGTACCTACCTTTTTAGAAATTGCCGGAGTGAAACCTAAGTCACATCTTGACGGAAAAAGCTTAGTTCCGTTGCTCACAGGGAAAGTTAAGGAACACAAAGAATACACGTTCTCCCTGCAAACTACCCGGGGCATTAATAAGGGAAGTGCCTACTATGGGATACGATCGGTAGCAGACAAGAAATATCGATACATTGTGAACTTGACCCCTGATGCCGTTTTCAAAAATGTAGAGAGTGAGGGAGCGCTATTCAAAGAGTGGAAGGAAATTGCAGAAACTGATGCTAATGCCCGCCAGATTACCAACAAATACCAGCATCGTCCGGGCGTTGAGCTTTATGACTTGGAGAAAGATCCGTATTGTATAAATAATCTCGCTGAGAAACCTGAAAATAAAAAGATTATCGAGCGTATGGATAAAGCCTTGAAAGAATGGATGGCCTCTTGTGGTGATAAAGGTCAGGCTACAGAACTTGAGGCTTTTGAGCATATGGTTGGGAGACACGCAAATAAATAAACTGTTTTTAGAACTTATGAATAAACGAATAAGCATGAAGAGGAATGATATCACTCTTTTATTGGGTGGTCTTTCCCTTTTTTGCAGTGTTTCAGTGGCATTTAGCCATCCCGCCAAATCAAGTGTCGAAAGCAAAAGTAAGCCAAACATAGTTTTGATTTTAGCAGATGATCAAGGTTGGGGAGCCACGTCAGTTTTAATGAATCCACAAATTAAAGATTCAAAAAGTGATTTTATTCAAACTCCGAACCTGGAAAGATTTGCAGAAAAGGCAGTAGTTTTTACAAATGGATATGCATCTCATCCTAATTGTTCTCCGACACGTGGAAGTTTGTTAACTGGCAAATCACCGGCTAAGCTTCATTTGACGGATATTATCGAGAGGCATTCAGGTGCTTTGTATAATGGGAATAAGTTAAATCCCCCCACTCATATAAGCGGAATGCCATCGGAGGAAACAACCATTGCTGAATTAATAAAAAGTAATTTGCCTGAATACACAACAGCTCATTTTGGAAAATGGCATTTAGGGAACGGAGGTCCTGAGATGCACGGATTTGATGCAAGCGACGGGAAAACCACTAACCGTGAGGGTAATTTTAGGTTAGAAGGAAATCCAAAAGATATTTTTGGCATTACCAAGCGAGCAATAAGTTGGATGGATGATCAGGTCGCTGAGAAAAAACCATTTTATCTGCAACTTTCGCATTATGCAACCCATTTAGGTATCGAAACTACAAAGGAAACGCTGGATAAGGTTAGAAGTAGAACTCCGGGAGAAAGACATATCCATTCTGCATATGCCGGGATGGCTGAAGATTTGGATCAAGGTGTTGGTTTAATTCTTGATGAAATAAAGAGACTGGGAATTTCTGATAATACGTATGTCATTTATGTTGCAGACAATGGAGGCTATCCTTTGAACAACCCGAGCAATATTAATGGACCTTTACATGGATGGAAAGCGACTATCTGGGAAGGTGGCATTAGGGTTCCTTTTATGATAACCGGGCCAGGAATAAAACATGCGTATTCCAATGTTCCCGTTGTTGCATACGATTTACTGCCAACAATTGGTGATTGGCTGGGAATAAAAGATCTTCCTAAAGGAATTGAAGGTGGCTCGTTAGCCAGTTTGTTGAATAAACCTAAAAGTGAAAATAAAGTCGACAGGGACAATGATTTTCTGGTTTTTCATTTTCCACATTATCAACTTCAGAAAGGTGGACAACCATCTTCAGCAATCGTTCAAGGTGACTTTAAGCTGATTAAATTTTATGAGGATAATTCTTTTTATCTATTTGATTTGAAGAATGATATTTCCGAGGAAAACAATTTGGCACAAAAGTTTCCTGAGAAAGTTAAGGAACTGGATAAAAAGCTAACAGATTATCTCGAAAAGATTGATGCGGGTTTACCCGTTCCAAATCCGGAGTATGATGAGGCAAAAGATCCGGGGAGAAAGTTTCAATCTATAAAAAGTGAATTGCTTGAAAAACCATATTTCGTGATTCACTAGTGCCAATAGTTAAGCTGCGATTTTTGAATAGCTAAAAAGACAAATAATGAAGAATTCGGTATTTATCTCAGTTCCATTATTATTGAGTAGTGTACTATCTGGATGCACTCATGCAGAAACTGTGGAAAAACCCAATGTGGCTATGATCTTTATTGACGATATGGGGTTTGGCGATTTAAGTTGCTATGGAGATACAGTCGTCAAAACCCCAAACATTGATAAATTGGCTCAGAACGGTGTTCGTTTTACAAATTTTTATGTGAATTCACCAATCTGCTCACCCTCACGTGTGGCGTTAAATACCGGAATGTATCCTATGAGGTTTAAGATCCATTCTTACATTGCAGGTTCGAAGCAGAATAAAAAGAGAGCAATGGAGAATTACCTGGATCCAACTGCTCCATTCCTGGCAAAAACATTGAAAGCAAATGGATATCAAACAGGCCATTTTGGTAAATGGCACATGGGAGGTGGCCGCGACGTAGGAGATGTTCCTTACCCTACAGAATACGGGTTTGACAAATCCATGGTAGCATTTGAAGGAATTGGAGATCGTGTGCTTTTCCCTAATCATGGTATAAGCACCCAGAGTTCAAAGCTCGGGAAAGGAAAAATTGTATGGGCAGAGAAGTGCGTTTCAACATCAATTTACATTGACAGCGCACTTGCATTCATCGAAAAATGCGAGGATAAGCCTTTTTATATCAACTTGTGCCCAAATGATGTTCATGATCCGCACCTGCCGGACAGCACCAAAGTTGAGAAATGGAAAGGCGTGACAAAAAACCCATGGGAACAAAAGTTCTTTGCGGTTCTTGAAGAACTGGACAGGCAAATTGGACGTTTTATAACAACGCTTGACGAAATGGGAAAACTTGAGAATACCATCATTTTAGTGGCTAGTGATAATGGTCCGACAGATTGGCCTCGTTATTACGAAACCTCAAGTTACCCTGAAGCTTATCAGGGGGAACTTTATCCTCCAGGCTTTACCGGTTCGTTGAATGGGCGAAAGTGGAGTCTTTATGAAGGAGGTATTCGTGAACCTTTCATTGTATATTGGAAAGGACATTTCCCGGAAGGCAAGGTTGATTCGGAGACAGTGGTTTCTGCAATCGACATATTTCCATCAGTGTGTACTTTGCTGGGAATAGAATATCCCGAGAATTTGGACGGCTCGGATAAAAGTAATGCTTTTGAAGGATCACCAATGACAGTTACTCCTCCTGTTATGTGGGAGTATGGTAGTAATCCTGGTGGATCGATATGGCCGGGGAACAAAGAGTTTAAATCTCCAAATCTGGCAATACGAGAAGGCGATTGGAAATTATTGATCAATGTTGACGGATCAGATGCACAATTGTATAACCTGAAAAATGATCCTGCTGAGAAGAATAACCTTGCTGATCAAAATAAAGAAATCACTGAAAGATTGAAAGATAAGTTGTTGAACTGGCGTAACGCAATGCCTGTAGAGGCAGTGGTAAATTAATTGGAATTCTTATAGACTAAAAAGAAACTAATAACCGATGAAAAAAAGAATAAAACTAATCAGTATTCTGATGCTGACCTGTTTGATGGTCAACGCAGAGTGGAAGCCTAATTTTCCATCCATTGCGACTCGATGGGGCAAGGCAGTGACTCCTGAAAATGCCTGGCAGGAATACCCGCGCCCTCAAATGGTAAGGGATGCCTGGATGAACCTGAATGGACTGTGGGATTATGCCGTTGTTTCAAAATCACAAAAAGAATCACCAGCCAACTGGGATGGACAGATATTGGTTCCTTACTCCATAGAAGCACCGCTCTCAGGAGTGGGCAAACAAGTAACAGAAGAAGATGCTATTTGGTATAAACGCTCGTTTAACTTGCCGGAGAAATGCACAAGTGAAAAGTTCTTGCTTCATTTCGAAGCTTCGGACTTTGAAACTTCGGTATGGCTTAACGGGAAATTGCTGGGAACCCACGAAGGAGGGTATCAGCCTTTTTCATTTCAGGTAGATGCGGGTGAGTTGGTGAAAGGGGATCAGACCTTAATAGTTAGGGTATACGATCCGCAGGAAACAGGCTTTCGATCATTAGGGAAACAGGGCTCAAGGATCGAACATTACGAACGTTGTTCTGGGATTTGGCAAACGGTTTGGTTAGAACCTGTCTCGGAAAAAGCATTCATTAATTCCTTAAAGATAAAGGCAGACCTTAAAGAAGTTTCTATTGAATCTGAACTTGATGGAAATGACAGCGGCATCTTGGTGAAGTATGAAGTTTCTGATGGTGCATCAAAAATAGGATCAGTTGTTGCCAATCCGGGAGAGCCAGCAAAAATAAAGATACCATCTGCAAAACATTGGAGCCCTGAATCACCATTTTTATATGATCTGAAAGTTTCCCTTTTAGATGGCTCAAAAGTGGTTGATGAGGTGAAAAGCTATTTTGGGATGCGCACCATCGAACTTGCAAAATCGAAAACAGGAACAGACATTCTGCTGAATGGGAAATCGATTTTCCAGATGGGACCGCTTGATCAAAATTATTGGCCTGATGGAGGGCTTACCCCACCAAGTGATGAGGCGATGAAATGGGAAGCAGAGTATCTGAAGCGAATTGGATGTAACATGGTTCGTTTGCATATCAAGGAAAATCCACGGCGGTTTTATTACCACTGTGATCAGCTTGGATTGTTGGTTTGGCAGGATTTCGTTTGCGGAAGTTTTAATATGAAAAACCCCGAAAGGACTGGATCTGATTTCTGGTTTAACGAACAAAAAGAGTTAATAAAAACACTTTACAATAGTCCCGCAATTATTCTGTGGGTTATTTTTAATGAAAGTTGGGGACAGCACGAGTCTAAACGGATTTATGAGCAAGTTAAACCTTTGGATGATACTCGGCTGTTTAGCATTGCCAGTGGATGGAATGATGTGCCTGGTGTTGGTAATATTCGCGACATTCACGATTATACTTTCCGCCCGGCAATACCCGCTCTTGGAGAAGATTCGAGGGTGGTTGTGCTTGGAGAATGTGGGGGATTTGCATCAGCGGTTCCAGGACATAACTGGACTGGCCGGTCAAATAAAACAGGTACACCTCCAAATCCGTTGCATGGTGGTTTCGATCCGGAGATTCCGAGGGATGACAATACCAAACACGACGTATTTCGACCAACTTTTACAATTGGGGAACCCTTCCAAAACCAATACCTGGAATTTGTAGAGCATCTTCATTTACTAAAAAACAGTGGACTGAGAGCAGCTGTTTATACACAGATGACCGATATGAAACTGGAAGAAAATGGTTGGCTGACTTTTGATCGTGAAGTGAGTAAAATTCAACCGGACAGTTTGGGAGTCATTCATGAAATATTGTATACAGAAACCCCAAAACAAACAGTAGTATTGCATCCATCAATGCATAAACCTCAGGATTGGGAGATGGTAACTATGCCAATTGAGGAGATTAAAGATTGGGCAAAAAATGAGGATATTCTGGATGCGTTAGCTCTTCAGAAAGTCCCTGACTTTGAAGATCTGGAATGGACAAAACAGGTAGGGCCATTTGGAAATGTAGAGGTGCCAAAACCTGCAACAAGCTGGGATGGAAGATCACAGCTTCTGATTCGTAAGTCAGTTCAGATTGATCATCCGGAGAAAGGTCATACGGTCAGAATTTATACCCGGCTTGAGGGTAAAGGCACTCCGTGGATGCATGCGAGAATCTACTTAAATGGCGAATTTGTTGCTGATGAGACAACTCGTCAGAAGATGCCTGAACTTCGCATGGCGGAGGTTATCTTACCTAATGAGGTAAAAGGCCTTCTGAAAAAGGGTGAGAATTCGTTGACGGTGCAATTTATTCCTGGATTGGTGTTGCGATCAGGGAAAATCATGCCTGGGTCAGAAAAAGTCTTTGTAGATGTTGAATTGACAGAGATCGAAGACTAAATAATTATAAAATCTGATACTTCTTTAAAATGATAAAGCATATTACTCTTATTATATTGCTTTTAAGTGTGTTATCAGTGGTATGTGGAGCGGATTTGACCGAATTTGGAATTGTTGACGTAACGAAATCTCCATTTTTTGCGGATTCAACGGGCGCGTCAGATTGTACTGAGGCTTTGCAAAAGGCAATAGATTATGCGCAACAAAATCATATGGTTGCTTTTTTCCCAACCGGAGTATATAAAATATCGAACACATTGGAGTGCAGACATGCTCCTCCTGAATTAGAGAAGAGAGGTGATTTTAAAAGTGGTCGATATTGGGGGATCACATTGTTTGGATCAACAGAAAGTTCTGTGAGACCTAAAATACTACTTGCCAATAATTCTTCGGGATATGCTGACGAAAAACATCCCAAATTGGTCCTGAATTTTCATATGGGTAGACCACAAACAAATCCTCCGAAGTATCCGAATTTTGGCCCTTCTTTTATGAATTCCAGACTGATCGGCATAGATGTGGAAATTGGCAAGGGAAATCTTGGAGCTGTCGCTGTGAGGATGCGTGGAGCTCAGGGAATGGCCATTGAGGATGCAACGATTGATGTTACGCATGGATTGATTGGAATTGAAGGGGCAAATGGCTCTGGAGGAAGTAATGTAAATGTAACTGTTGTGGGTGGCAAAATTGGATTTGACGGTTCTGCCTCTCAACCGAATCCTTGTTTAACCGGATTTACTTTTATTGATCAAACGCAACATGCAATATTGTACCAGGGACGCCAGACTCTAACAGCTACTGGAGTTAAGATTGTTTCTAAGTATCCAATCACTGCAGTGAAGGCAGTGGATTTATGGACAAAAAGTGAAACTTCAATAGATATTTTGAATGGGCTAAACAACAAGGGTTTGTCAGCCTGGAATGGGCCAATAAATTTTGTTGATTGTCAAATCGAGTTCTCTGGAGGTGCAGGCACTGCTTTTGATTCAAATTGTGGTGTGTACTTGAACAACTGTTATGTGAAAAATGCAGAAGTATTGATAAATCATACTTCTGGCGGAATTATTGATGGTTTGAGGGAAGGTTGGATTCAGGTAAAAGAGTACGCACAGGGATACGACATGCGCCCATTTAATCAATTAAAATATACTTCTCCGATTTACGTTGATGGGGAAAAACAGGACGAAGCAATATTGGAAATGGTTAAGGGAGTTGTGCCGCCCGTGGATTTGATTTCAAGGCACGCTTGGGATTCTACTTTCCCATCATGGGATAGGGAAGGTGCCGTGAATGTGAAGAATCCACCGTATAATGCGAAAGGGGATGGAGTTACGGATGATACTCAAGCGATTCAAAGAGCGATAAATGAAAATGAAATCGTTTTTGTGCCTTCTGGTTTATACCGAGTTACTAAAACAATTGATTTGAAGTCGAATTCAAAATTGATTGGATTGATGCCAAATATCACCGGTTTGATTGTGACAGAAGCCGAAGGTGATTTTTTAGATGATAAAAATCCACAACCTATTCTCCGAACGCCTGATGATGCTGATGCTGAGGTTGTAGTCGCATTTATTGGAACATGGGCTCGTAGTTCTGCTACTTCCTATGATCTTCTGTGGAGAGCAGGTCGAAAATCGATTGTCAGAGATTGGATGATTATGCATGATAACATGAAGCAACCGGAGCGGATTTATCCATCGGTCAGAGTTACTGGAAATGGAGGGGGACGTTGGTATAATTATTACGATGAAACTTGGAGTTTTGACTCCAGATCCTCATTTCGTCATCTATTAGTTGATGGAACGACTGAGCCATTTCGCATCTATCAATGTAATCCGGAACATGCGCGAAGTGATGCTAATATGGAAATAAGGAATTCTCGGAATATAACATTATATGGAGTAAAATGTGAGGCAAATGCACCTGCAGTATTGATCCGAAATTCAGAAAATATACGAGTGTTTGGATTTGGTGGAAATGAAACTCCTTGGCCAAATACAAGTGCCTTTCAAATTGAAAACTCGAAAAATATTTTACTGGCCAGTTTATTTAATCAACCAAGGCTTCATAAAGGAGGCCCTGATCAATTTAACGGACCAAATGTAGAACCTGATCTTTGGCATATGGTTATTGAAAGTACATCAGGTGGTAGAATGATTATTGCACCGCCACTCGAACGTCCGGTAATTTATAAAAGTGGAAGTACGCAGGATGTTTGGTAGTACTTGATCGATGATTTTCTGTTTTTAACTTATTTTAGATGGGACACAAATACATATAAAAAAGGACCGGTTATATCGGTCCTTTTGCAATTTATATCGGAATAAAATTTAGTCACCCCAAGGTCCATTGTTGTTATTGCTTTGGTTGTTATTTCCTCCGTTATACTGATTTTTATTATCATTAGGATTTTGGTCTGGTGTTTGATTGCCATAATGATTACCATTATTCACTTTTGGAGAAGTGTGTGGTTGTGTTGCATTCGCCTTATTGCTAAGAAGAACCATCATGGTAGCTGCAGATAAAGCTGCATATCCACTTTTTTTGATTGCTTCTTTCCTCGTGATTTTTTTACTTTCTATACCTTCTTCCAGGTTTTTAGTAATGTTTTTATTTTCAGCTTCCATAACGATAAATTTTTGAATTATTTATGTCCTTTATTAATCTCGTAATATATCATTTGTAAAACAACTACAAACTGTAGAACAAAAATGCATCTTGTTTTCAGATAAAGCAATGGGTAATTTTACGCAAAAATAAGATATGAAAGTCTTAGTATAAATTACTTCCATGAAATTGAACATGCATTTATTTGCGTAGATTGAAACATTTTGGAGGTGATAATGGAATGTTTTTAATTGTAATATTGGTAAACCTATAATTCGAATGAATTAAGAATCTAGTTTCACAGCGTCTGTAAATAGTTCATATATTTAAATCATTATTTTAACACTTAATATGTAAAAAGTTCTAATGACTAAAGTAGTATATAGAAAAGAAAAAATTGGAAGTTCGTATTTAGTTTGGTTAGAGCAATCAAATAAATATTTTCAGTTAGAAGAACTGGCGTGGTTTGTTTTTAGTCGATTGGCAAATGGAGATGGAATTGATCAAACAACTAAAGTCTTTTCTGATAGCTATGGGTTCGAAAAACAGGAAAGTAGTGTTTTTGTAAAAGAAATGCATGAACGTATTTCTGAGATGAACAGGAAGGAAAAGCCTGAAATAGAAGAACAAATAGATTTAGAGGTATTGCGGGATTATTCTTTTAAGCCGTACTCGAACTACCATTATCAATTTGGTCAACGAGTTGTTGATTTTGTTTATGGAAGCGAATGGGTGGAAGATTATTTACATCCGCTAATTTGTCATTTAGTTGTTACTGATGTTAAGGCTGAACCGTTGCTGTTTGAATTATTTTCATTTCAAGATAAGGTTGTTTTACGGCTGAATAATGAGATAAAAGGCGTTTGGGGGTGGGACGAAAGTCATTTGACAAAAGGCTGTATCTTTCTGGAATTATCGAATGTGCTGCATGGAAGATACAATGATGATTGGTTGATGACGGTGCATGCTTCAGCAATCACTAATGGGAAGAAAACTATACTGTTTTCAGCGGCTCCGGGAAGTGGGAAAACTACCATGGCAGCTTTGCTGCAAGCAAATGGATTCCATCTTATCTCAGATGATTTTGTTCCGTTTGACAAACTTAGCATGAACGCATATCCTTTTCCAATTGCAATGTCGGTGAAAGAGGGAGCAATGGATTTGCTGAAAACTTTTTATCAAGGCATCGAGAATAAACCATTGGTGAAGGTATCACCTGATAAAAATGTTAGATATGTACCAATCGTGAATGAACTAATGGAGATGGTGTATCCGGTTGCTGAAATCATATTTATAAAGTATGATAGCAGTGTCGATTTTAGCTTGGAAAAGCTGGATCAGATTTTTGCAATTAAAGAATTTCTCGAACAAATATGGGTGCCTCCGGTTCCTGAAAATATTGAAATACTATTCAACCTGTTGTCACATTTAAATTTTTATCAACTTACATATTCTAATAATGAACGGGCTATCGATGCAGTAAAACAATTGTTTGATAATGATAAATATTGAAACTTTCAGGTTAGTTGGAAAATGCTTGGGGTTGGATGAAAATCCTGAATTTAGAGATGAGTTAATCGAGAAATCCAACTTAGGACTAATCGATTGGGAGCGGTTCGTTTTTATTTGTAGCAATCATTTAATTCTTCCGACTGTATATCTTAAATTTCAGACAAACGGAATATTAGATCACATCCCTGAAGAATTGACTTTGCATTTGAAGGAGATGTATCAACTCAACCTTTCAAGGAATTCTGAAATAGAAAAGCAGCTAAAAGAGATTGTCGAATCACTTAATAAAAATGGGATTATGCCCATTTTGCTAAAAGGAGCTGCAAATTTGATGGATGGTTTATACCGTGATAAAGGCGAGCGAATGATGAGTGATATTGATCTTTTGGTAGAGGAGGAAGATTATGTAAAATCTGCTGAGATTTTGAGAAATATCGGATATATGGTTGCCGAAGAAGCTTCGGAGTGGGTGGATATTCATAAAGCGAAACATTATCCAAGATTATTCCGAAAAGATTGTGTTGCTGATGTAGAGATACATAGAATTCCTGTTGATCGCAGTTATATCGGCTGGTTTAATTCTGAAATTATAAATCAGGAGAAAGGGGAGATTTCGTCTTTACTTGGTTGTTTTGTTGAATCAGATCTTCACAAAATTATCCACAACTTTATTCATTGTCAGTTGGTAGATGAAGGTTTTTTGACTGGAATAGTTTCATTAAGAGATGTCTATGACTTATATCTATTGTCGAAAAGATGTCCTCTGGAAAGGGCGATTCCATCCATAAAACCTAAACAAAAAGCAATTGCTTATTTTGCATATGTTGGTATGATGCTAGGATTAAATAAGTCGTTCTATTCCAAAAGAAATTTGTCGTATCGGGTACTTATGTCGCGACATTTTCTTATTCAAAGGTCTAAATTTTCTCAAAAGACGTATTTGAGTTCAGTATTCATCCTTCAACGAATTTTTAAGGGGTATTTGGGCCAGATTTTTAAAGCTTTTTACTCAAAAGAAAAAAGACAATACCTAACGAAAAGGATCACAAATAAAGATTGGTATAGTAA
Source organism: Sunxiuqinia sp. A32 (assembly GCF_052690465.1). Classification (NCBI taxonomy): domain Bacteria; kingdom Pseudomonadati; phylum Bacteroidota; class Bacteroidia; order Marinilabiliales; family Prolixibacteraceae; genus Sunxiuqinia; species Sunxiuqinia sp. A32. Next base: position 270,688 of record NZ_JBQYLI010000006.1, on the reverse strand, counting down.
TCATCTTAGAATGTATTCTCGGTTCTATAAAAGGAATATAAAAGGATAGAATCCGTCAAGGTAAAGTGGTTACTTATTTTTTAGCGGTAAATATTTTCTTCCAACAAACTGCCCCAAAAAGAAAGCTCCAACCAATATGGGATAGGTATAAAGTGCAAAGCCGATATCACTGTAAATTCTTATCAATATTACAAATGGAACAGGAATATGAATATAAACCCACCACATCAATGAGAATTTCTTGTGTTTGGCTCGTAATGCCCCGAAGGGAACATTTATTATAAAGACGATAAGGGCAACGATTGCAATCTTCATTTTTTGATATTTATGCTCTGTGGTGAGCTAACAGTTGAAGTAAACAAAAATGAAGCTTTTTTGTGCATTAATAACCTAACTTTTTAATCCCAAATAACTAATTCTTTATTCTTCAAAAAACGGTTGCCTTTGCACTTGGGACAAATTACATATTTCAAACTGTGGATGTTGGTGTGTTTTAAACGAAGCTGACATTGAGAACACTTAAATTGGGTTTTGTGAAGGACTTTATCATTCTGAATAACTTCAACATATAACCTGTCTGAAACTTGCAAACAATTCTTACACCGATAAATCCGGAATTCCATTTTCAGGTGAAGGTCGTTGTGTGTTTTACTGAGATTGATAATCTTTTCTTGAGTTTTGTAGTGCAGTTTTACCTGCCCATTGGCAAGAAAGTCTGTGGCCGACTGGTCATGAATCATAAATCCCCAGCCTTCATAAAGCTGTTGTTCGTGTTTGCAGTCTTTGCATCTGAATTGATAAGAGTGTCCCATGGGGTTATTTTCAGTTAAGGTAAGTTACAAAATATCATTGTTTTAATTTTAATTGTCTGGAACTTGAATGAATGTTATTCAACAATGACTATTTCATGTAAAATGAGCTGTTAGAATTAACATTAAGCTTACAGATGAGGCATAAATGGTTGTTTTGCTGTCTGTCTGAAAAATAAAACTACCTTTGCAGCTCAATTTTTGCATTGATGGCAACAGGGTCTGTTGAAAAATAAATTGAATTGTCATCTGTGCTTATTTGGGGGAGAAGGGCATGTTGCTCTTCTTATAAAATATACAGAATGACAACTTTTGAACAAACAGGCATCAAGCCTGAGTTGCTCCGTGCCATTGGTGAAATGGGTTTCGAGCAACCAACACCTATTCAGGAAAAAACAATTCCACATCTTTTAAATAATAAGAATGACTTGATTGCGCTTGCGCAAACAGGAACTGGAAAAACTGCAGCATTTGGTTTGCCATTGTTGCACAATGCTGATATGCAAACTGATAATGTACAAGCATTAATCTTGTGTCCAACACGTGAATTGTGCTTGCAAATCGGTCGTGATTTAGATGCTTTTTCAAAATACATGAAAGGCTTTAAAAATATTTCAGTGTATGGTGGAGCAGATATAGGTAAGCAAATCCGAGAATTGCGTCAAGGTGGGCAGATTGTAGTCGGTACGCCAGGACGTGTTCATGATCTTATTCGCAGGAAAGTATTGAACGTAGGACACATTAAATGGTTGGTATTGGATGAGGCCGATGAAATGTTGACCATGGGATTTAAAGAAGAAATGGATGCTATTTTAGCAAATACTCCTGCTATTAAGCAAACATTGCTTTTTTCTGCAACCATGCCGAAGGAAATTGCTGAGATGACGCGGAAGTATTTACATTCACCAGAGGAACTTGCTGTTGGGCGTCGTAATGCTGGTGCAGAGAATGTGGAACATCATTATTATCTTGTTCATGCCCGTGATAAATATGCCACTTTGAAGCGAATTGCAGATAATTATCCGAATTGTTACGCGATCGTTTTTTGTCGGACAAGGATGGAAACCAGAGAAGTTGCTGAGAAATTCATGGCAGACGGCTATAATGCTGATGCTTTGCATGGAGATTTGTCTCAGGCTCAACGTGATCATGTGATGAGCCGTTTCCGTAATAAGAATTTGCAAATGTTGGTTGCGACTGACGTGGCTGCGCGCGGATTGGATGTAAATAGTCTTACACACGTTATTAATTATAGTTTGCCGGATGACCCAGAGGTTTATATTCACCGCAGTGGACGGACCGGGAGAGCAGGGAAAAGCGGAATTTCTGTTTCAATTGTTCACATGCGTGAAACTGGAAGATTGAAACAAATTGAGAGACTTTCGCAGAAACGGATTGAGCGAAAAATGATACCCGGAGGTGAAGAGATTTGCCAGGTTCAACTAATGCACTTAGTTGATAAAGTTGCAGAAGTGGAAGTAAACAATTCGAGGATTGATCCATACTTGCCTGCAATTAAGGCAAAATTTGAAGGTTTGGATAGCGAAGAAATTTTAAAAAGGTTTTTATCGGTTGAATTCAATCGCTTCCTGGAATATTATAAGAATGCACCTGATTTAAATGTACAGGGAAAAGATAAGAAAACATTTGACAAAAGATCAAAAGTTGAGTTTTCACGTTTATTTGTAAACGCCGGGAAAAAGCATAATCTAAATGCATCTCGTTTAATTGGGATGATTAATGATAGTTTGCGCAGGAAGAATATTGAAATTGGTAAAATAGATATTCAGAGAAAATTTTCCTTTTTTGAAATTGATGCCAACTTCGAAAGAGAATTAATTAGTTCGATGAATAAATCGGTGGTTGATGGTCATACATTAGAAGTTGATCGAGTTACCGGACAAGAACGAATTTCTTCTTCACCATCAAGTTATGGAGGCAAGCCTTTTCATAAGAAGAAACAGGCTGCAACTAGGCAGCAGGGCGGCAATAAAAGAAGAAAAAGAAACTAGTTATAGAAGAATAGAAAAAGTGAATCAAATATCTGATTCACTTTTTTTTATTTGATGAAAAGTATTAAAATGAATCTGGTAGTGATTTTATTTTGCCAATTTCAGCTTTCCGAATAAATAGTTCACCACCTTCTGATTGTATCTGAATTTTTCCTTTACTCAGGGGGGAGATTTTTCCGTCAATAATTTTACTTGTATTGTTACATACCATAACGAGTTCTCCATTTACAACATGGTATGCTTTCTGTCCAAAGCAATAGAGATCGAGCACATTCCATTCGCCTACGGGTTTCTCCATGTCTTTTTGTTTGTGGGCAATTTTACCACCGTTTTGATCATTTCCAAAGTTCATTTTTTCACCGTTTGGTGAATAGTTTTTATTGGCATCATCTCCTGATACTTGAATCTCAGCATAGGTATCGGCCATCATATAGGCATCTCCCAAATTACCATGCATTAACTGAAATTCGATGGAGCTCATCCATGTGCCAATGCCAGCTCCAAATGGGCCATAGCTATGATAAAGTAATCCGCTGTTGCGAGATGTGAACACTTCATCTCCCCATTTATATTCCATTCTGAAGTGGTAGTTTTCGTAAGCTTTTTTAGTAGCGATTGAAGCATTAATATTTCCTGCAATTCGTAAAACTTGTTCGCCCTGTTCTTCAACTACCGAAAATACATTTTCTGGAGTTGCTTTAGCTTTCAGGTCTTCATGGTTCTTTAATGCGGTTCCGATATAAAAGTCCCAGTTTTTCAGATTTGAACCATTGAAAATGGGTTTTAACTTAACTTGAGAAAATGATGCAAATGTAGCCAAGACAAATAATGGAAGGATTAAATGTTTTTTCATGATTAGAGGTTTAGTTGATGATAAAAAAAAGCTGCCTTTAATTTAAAAGCAGCTTAAAAATAAATATTTTTTAATGTCTTATTAATTGACTTCAGCTAAAAGTTCTTTTGCCCGGTCAAGAATTTTGGTGTCATCGATGAGTACTATTCCGCCATTTGGTCCTGGTTCTAAATGAATCCCTACTGATCTGCCTCGATCATAATTTGCGCCTCCAAAATAATTCCTGACGGTTTCCACTTCAATATCAAACTCCTGCGCAAGTTGACGAATTGAACCGTCAGGTAAACTGTCTTTGATTTTACGAAGCTCATTAAATGTGATTTTTCTATCCATGGCAGTAAAATTTTATAGTTATTAAATAAGTTCAAAATGTCCTTATAAAATTAAAATTAATAATTTAATAATGTAAGTGTTTTAGACTGTGGATTTATAAATACTATATGAAATCCAAGATTGAAAAAAAAATGAAACATTTTTGGATGCTTGAACCTTCTAAAAATCGGGCATTTCTGTGATTGATTGAGCTAATTATCAGTCATTCATGTTAAAAAACATTTTAACAATTTTTAAGGATTGGGGCCTCTATTTTTGAAGACAATCGTAAATAGCCTGATGCATCTGCGGGCGCAAATTTAAGTCAAATAATTTAGAGTTTTCCCGCGTAGGATACACCCTGTTGGAGAAAAAGATGAATAGCAGGTTGTTTTTTGGATCAGCCCAGGTGAAGGTGCCGGTGTATCCACTGTGTCCAAAGCTTTTAGTGCTCGAACTTACTGCTGGATATGCATCTTTTAATTGGTTTTTGTAATTGTCTATGTATGGCTTGTCAAAGCCCAACCCGCGGCGGTTTTCATTTTTTGGATATTGAATGCGGGTAAACTCGTCAATCGCTTCTTTCTCAATAAAACTTCTGCCACCATAATTACCTCCTTGAAGATACATTTGCATTAGTTTGGCAAGATCGTTTGCAGTGCCAAAAAGGCCGGCATTTCCCGAAATTCCGCCCATCATAGAAGCTCCTTCGTCGTGTACAAAACCTTTTAATAATTCATGTCTGAAAAATTCATCATTCTCCGTGGGGATGATTATTTCTGGTGGAAAATGTTTGTATGCGTTATAGGTGATTGTATTTGCGCCAAGTGGTTTGTAGAATTCATCCTTTAAGTACTCCTCATATTTCCTCTCTGTCAAGTTTTCAATAATTTTTGGGAAGAGATAAAAAGCCAATCCAGAATATTTGTATTTATTAGTCGGTAGTAGTTCTGAATCACGAATATCTGCATACATATTCTCTAAATAACTGCTGTTCATGTAGAGATTGGAAGAAACTCTCAAGTCAAATCGGTTGGTCGGATGGTCTTTGAAAACTGACTTTCTCAACTTTCCATTCTTTTTGAGGGTATTGGTCCAATAGGGAATCCATGCTTGCAATCGTGCTTGGTGGGCCAGAATTTCGCGGGCAGTAATGTGTGCCTTGTTACTACCATTGAAGTCAGGCCAATAGAATTGAAACGGAACATCGAGTTTAAATTTCTTATCCCCATATAACTTCATTAAGGCAGGAAGAGGCCCTGTGATTTTTGTGAGTGAAGCCCAATCGTAAATATTGTCCTTTAAAACGGGGTGTTTTTGGTCGTAGGTATGATAGCCATATGTTTTGTGAAAAATTACTTTTCCATCTTTAGCAATTAAAATTTGACACCCAGGGTAGGCTTTCTCAGCGATGCCAAGTTCTGCCAATGAATCGATTTTGGTTTGAAGAATTTTCGAATTAATTCCAACCTCTTCAGGGATGGTGTATTTTAATCGGTTGTTTTTTTTTATTGAGAGACCATATCCTGAATGAAATTCGTCGTTAACCGTTACAGAGAGTTTGCCATTTACATTAATTGCTCCATAAATTGCCTCTGCAGACAGTTCCTGAGTAATTGTGTTTTCCTGGTAGGTAACGAGCAATGCTTCGGAATTAAACGCTTCTGCAATGTATTTTAAGGCGTATGGATTACCTAAGAGAGCAATTATTTTCTTTTTGTCTTTTAGTTGAGACAGAAAATTATCAATCGATTCGTCAGTCCCAAATTGACTTTTAGGACTCAGATTGAGATTGTGTATTCCACAAATAATGAGATTGTAATTTTCAAGTTGAGCTCTGAGTTTTTTGACGTCATCGCTTGTTGCATCTTCTTTAAGTAGATAATGATCAACGGCCTGATAGTTGCCTATCATGTTTTGAAATGTACTTTGGCTTGATCTTCCCACTGAAACTGTAGCAACCTTTAAAGTATCCAGATTTTGTAAAGGAAGTATATTATTGTTGTTCTTTATCAAGGTGAGCGATTGCTCGTGTAATAACCTTTTGGTAAGCTCGTAACTTGAATTGTTCAGATCATCATGTAAATTTTCAAGGAGTATTGGTTTCGACTGATCTAATTGCAACCACTTCTTGGCGGCAAGAATCTTGCGGCATTTCCAGTCTATTATTGTCTCACTAATAATGCCTTTTTCAACGGCAGTTTTAATACTATTAAACGCTGCATCAACATCAGGAAGCATTTCCAGGACATCGTTTCCTGCCAGAAGTGCCCGAACAGCTGCTTCGCCTGGTGTGTAGAGTTTGCTAACTCCGTGCATGTTCATCGCATCGGTAATTACCAGCCCACCGAAGCCAAGGTCGTCAATTAATTTTTTGCTTATCAGTGTATTAGAAAGAGAAGCCGGAATTTTCTTTTCGGGGTCAAAAGCTTCAACGTGTAGATGTGCAGTCATAATTCCACCAATACCTTTGTTGATTAGATAGGTGAATGGTTTTAGTTCAATGGAATCCAAATGAGCGATCGAATGATTAATTACAGGCAATCCCAAGTGTGAATCTGTTTGGGTGTCACCATGCCCTGGGAAATGCTTTGCAACGGGAAGTATTCCGACATCTTGAAGCCCTTTAGCGTACAGCCAGCTTTTTCGGGCAACATTGTCTGGATTTTCTCCAAACGAACGGAAGTTAATAACCGGATTGGCTGGGTTGTTATTTACATCAGCGACTGGCGCAAAATTTACAGATACGCCAATTCTTTTAAGTTGCTCTCCAATTTCAATTCCCATTTGGTATATGAGACTGTCTTCGGTAATTGCACCTAATGCCATTTGTACAGGATATTTGGGCGTATTTTCCAAACGAAATCCCGGTCCCCATTCTGCATCCATTGAAATTAACAATGGAATTTTGCTTTTGAGTTGAAGCATATTTGTTAATCGTACCTGTTTATCCACCTCACCTTTCATAAAAATGATCCCACCCGGATGGTATTTGTCAAGTTTCTCGAAAAGTTCGTTATACTCTGACGCACCTTTATTGGCATATGCATCAAGAATGAAAAGTTGTCCGATTTTTTCATCTAAAGTCATGGATTGCAGACACGAGTCAACCCATGAATGATTCAAATAGCGGACAAAGTCAGGTTGTGATATTCCTTGGAAATATGAAATTAAAAAGAGTGATATATAAATTATTCGGTTTAGGAATTTCATGTAGTCTATAATTTAAGCGCTAAAATTACGAAAGAATATCAAAAAGAAAATGGGGCTTCAATTTGGTTTTCTTACTTTAGTGGTATTACAACGTGATTATAGGATGCGAACGATACTAGTGTTTTTTTTATTGCTGATTTGCTGGAATTTTTCAATGGCTCAACAAATAGTGATGGGTGCTGAACAAGCTGATAAATACCTGCCACTATTGAAAGGAAACAGGATTGGATTGGTTGTTAATCAGACTTCAAGGGTGGGGGATGAGCATCTTCTGGATTATTTGCTATCGCAAGAGGTTGATGTTCGAAAAGTTTTTAGCCCCGAGCATGGTTTTCGTGGAGATGCTGATGCCGGGCAGCAGGTGGATGATCAGATTGATGTAAAAACCGGTATTCCAGTATTTTCGCTTTATGGAAATAATAAAAAGCCGGCAGCGGAGCAGCTTGCAGATCTGGATATTATTGTATTTGATATTCAGGATGTAGGAGTTCGATTTTATACCTATATAAGTTCCTTACATTATGTGATGGAGGCCTGTGCTGAAAGTGAAAAGCAACTGCTAATTTTCGATCGGCCCAACCCAAATGGAGATTATGTTGCAGGTCCGGTTTTAGATTTGAAATTCCAATCGTTTGTGGGGATGCATCCGATTCCTGTGGTGCATGGTTGCACTATTGGGGAAATCGCAAAAATGATTAATGGAGAAGGTTGGCTAAATGGGGGTGAAAAATGTGATTTGAGAGTGATTTCACTTTTAAATTATTCTCACGAAATGCCCTATTCATTACCAATAAAACCGTCACCTAATTTGCCAAATGACTTAAGCATACGACTTTATCCTTCGCTATGCTTTTTCGAAGCTACCAATGTGAGTATTGGCAGAGGGACTTATTTCCCGTTTCAGGTAATCGGTTTTCCGGATAGTACTTTTGGGGATTTTATTTTCACCCCTACAAGTATTCCGGGTATGGCAACAAAACCGAAGCAAAAGGATAAGACCTGTTATGGTGTTGATTTTAGGCAAAAGGCAAGAAATTCACAATTCACTTTAAAATGGTTCCTCGAATTTTATAATAAGTTTGGAAATGATGCAGAATTTTGGAGTTCTGAGAGATGGTTTAATTTGTTAGCCGGGAATGAGCGACTTATTGAGGATATTCGAAGCGGAAAATCTTTGGATGAAATTGAAAAAGCCTGGGAAGATGATTTGAAGATATACCAATGTGTTCGAAAGAAATATTTGTTGTACCCTGATTTTAATACAGCTCCATGAATCCATTCCATTTTTTCTCTATCGTAGCTGGTTATTTCGTGTTGTTGATGGTTATATCATGGCTAACGTCCAGACATTCCGATCAACTTAGTTTCTTCAACGCGAATAAATCATCTCCATGGTATTTGGTTGCCTATGGTATGTTGGGTGCAACGCTGTCAGGTGTCACATTTATTTCGGTTCCCGGAGAGGTTGGGAATTCTGCATTTTCCTATTTGCAGTTTGTTATTGGGAATTTAGTTGGCTACTGGCTAATAGCATTTATTCTACTCCCCATTTATTACAAGCTTAAACTAATATCTATTTATTCATTTTTAGAAGAAAGATTAGGTGTCCGAAGCAGGAAAACGGCTTCTTTTTTCTTTCTAATTTCGAAATTGATTGGTGCTGCTTTTCGTTTTTATTTGGTGGCTCTTGTGTTGCAATTAGCTTTTTTTGATTCGTTTGGAGTGCCCTTTCCATTAACGGTTTGCATCAGTGTGTTATTGATCTGGTTGTACACCTATCGTGCAGGTATAAAAACGGTGGTTTGGACGGACACCTTGCAAACCACTTTCTTAATGCTTGCCCTTATATTCACACTCTTTTTCATCAGCAAAGAAATGAATTGGGGCACAAAAGGAATGATTTCCAATATATTCGATCATAAATACTCGCAAATATTTTTCTGGGACTGGAAGTCTCCCAACTTTTTTGCAAAACAGTTTATTGCTGGAATATTTACAGCGCTTGCTATCAATGGGATGGATCAGGATATTATGCAGAAAAACCTTACTTGTAAATCTTTGCCGGAAGCCCAAAAAAACATGCTTGTGTTTAGTGCCCTGTTTGTAATTGTTGTAGCGCTGTTTCTGGGGCTGGGCGTTGTTTTGTATCAATATGCCGATTCGATGGGGATAGTTCTTCCGGAAACCTCAGATAAATTGTATCCACTGTTAGCCCTCAATTATTTAGGCCCTGCTGTTGGCATTGCGTTTTTGTTGGGAATTACTGCTGCTGCTTTTTCGAGTGCTGACTCCGCGTTAACAGCATTAACCACTTCTTTTTGTATCGACTTTCTAGGAATGGATAAAATTCAAAGCAACAAAAGTCAAAAGACTCGTCATATCGTGCATTTTGCATTTGCTGCAATTCTTGTTGTTGTGATTGTGGCTTTTAAAATCATCAATGATGAGAGTGTTGTCGTTGCCGTATTTAAAGCAGTGGGATATACCTATGGTCCCATTTTGGGCTTGTTTATTTTTGCCCTTTATTTTAGGAAAAAAATTAAGGATTACTGGGTTCCATTTATTGCTGTTTTAGCTCCAATATTTACCTACATTATTGCAAGCTATTCAGTGAAGCTTTTTGGTGGTTATCAGTTTGGTTTTGAGTTGTTAATATTGAATGGTTTATTGATGATTTTTGGACTTGTGTTAATTATTCGTAAAAACTAGATAGTTAATTTCAATCTTATTGCAGAAAAATGTTAAAAAATGTAAAATCATTTTATATTTTTACAATACTAAACACTAACTTAAGTGCGTTTAGACCTAAAGTATCTTGTGAAGAGTTTTATCCATATAGCCCTTGTTATTCTGGCATTTGCTTGTCTGATTTCTTGTGAAGATGAAAAGTATGCTTCTTCGGCTGATATAAAACTAGGTTTTTCTGTTGATACAGTGATGTTTGATACCATATTTACTACGATTGGTTCTACAACTCAACATCTTAAAGTATATAATCCATACGATCAAAAATTGCTTATTTCAAATGTTCGCCTTGCAGGTGGTGAAGATTCAAACTTCAGGTTGAATATTAATGGAACTGCGGCAAATGAACTGTATGATATTGAGATATTGCCAAAAGACAGTATTTACATTTTTGTTGAAGTTACTGTAGATCCAACAGGTGGTGATTTCCCGATGGTAGTTCAGGATTCAATTGAATTTTTAACCAATGCTAATTTGCAGGATATTGATTTGGTTGCCTGGGGACAGGATTTCAAATTGATTAAAGATGTCGAAATTCAAACATCGACGTGGACTTCTGAAAAACCTTATTTGGTTTATAATTACGCTTACGTTGATAGTGGTGCCGTTCTTACAATTGAACCCGGAACCAAAATCTATTTTCACAATCGGGCAGGCTTGTATGTGAAAGGAACTGTAAATGCAAAAGGTACAGTTGATGAGCCAGTAGTTTTTCAGGGAGATAGATTGGAGGATGCTTATGAAGATGTGCCTGATCAGTGGAATGGAATTTTGCTATTTTCAGGAAGTGAGGATAACGTATTTGAGCAAGTAGAAATTAAGAATGCCAATATTGGACTCCAGGTAGGAACGATTGAGAATGAAGGTTCTGCTAGTGTAAAGCTTTCCGGCGTAAAAATTCAAAATATGGCCTATGCCGGTATTTTTGCCATGAAATCAAAGATTGAGGCTACGAACTGTTTAATCTCAAATTGTGGGTTTTATTGTGCGGCACTATTGGTTGGTGGAGATTATACTTTTAATCACACAACTATTGGCAATTATTGGGGGGGCTATTCAAATCGAGCCAGATCAACGGCTTCGCTAATGATTTCGGACCATGTGATTATTGATCGCACAAATGGATCGAGTGCGACCTATGTTGGTGAACTAAATAAAGCTACCTTTTCAAACAGTATCATTGCAGGGAATATCTCATCTAGGAATGAACTTGAATTGGCAAAAACAGATGAAGTTACTTTTAATTATAAGTTTGATCATTGTCTAATTCAGCTTGCTGATACCTTCAATACTTCTAATAAAGACAACTACATTAGTTTAATAAAAGGTGAAGATCCAAGGTTTATTGATCCGTATGATAAAATGAACTTTGAATTGGATACTCTAAGTCCGGCGAAGGATGTTGGTTCGAAATTAATTGGAAATAAGTATCCATTTGATATTAAAAATGACAGTAGGACGGACGATGATGGTCCGGATTTGGGCGCATTTGAGCGAATAGAAAAGTCTGATGACTAAAACTTATGAAACCATCCCTCACCCTAATTTTTTTCCTGTTTCTTTTTCCTGTTTTATCGCAAACTAAATTTAGAAAAGGCGAGTTCAATCTTATTTTTTATAATTTGGAGAACTTGTTTGATACTTATGACGATCCGTTGATCAATGATAATGAATTTTTACCTCAGGGAGATCGACACTGGACAAAGAAAAGATTTCATCAGAAATTAGCTGGAACGAGCAAAGTAATATTAAGTTCGTGTAATTTCTCAGTTCCTGATATTGTTGGGGTGTGTGAAGTTGAAAATCGATTTGTGCTTGAAGAACTTGTTGAAAATACGCCTCTTAAGAAGTTTGAGTATCGAATTATTCACAAAGATTCTCCTGATGCCAGAGGCATTGATGTGGCATTACTGTATCGAGCAGAGAGATGTATTCCTTTATTTTTTGAATATATACCGTTGAAAGATGATGATGGTCAATTAATACGTTCAAGAGAAATTTTATATGCATGCTTTCAGTTACAGCCGAAAGATACAATTCATGTATTTTTCAATCATTGGCCCTCAAGATATGGCGGATTAATGGAGACAGAGGCCAAGCGAATCGTTGCAGCAAAAAACTTACTTACAAAGATAAATCAGTTAAAGAAACGATATCATCACCCAAAGGTGATTATTATGGGTGATTTCAATGATGAACCTCAAAGTCCAAGCATTTCAAAGTGGTTGGCTGCAGCTAAACATGATAATCCGCCTATCGACGGTGAAATTGTAAATCTCTCAGCACAATGGAAAAATAAAGGAACGCTCAAGCATCAGCAGAGTTGGGCGGTTTTTGACCAGGTTATGGTAAGTGATTATTTATTAAATGACTCACACCAGTGGATCACAAAAAGTTCATTTGCTGAAATTATTGAGCAAGATTTTTTATTGGAAGATGACGAAAAATTTCAGGGTAAAAAGTTATTTCGCACATATAACGGTTTTAAATACCACGGTGGATTTAGTGATCATCTTCCAGTTCGACTTAAATTAACTTACTCAGATTGATTGCCGATTGGTTCTAATCCCAGTTCTTTAGCCTTTTTAAGCATGAATGAATACGCCTCTTCGTAATTGTTATGAATTTCACCATCCAAGATTGCATCTTTAATTGCAGCTTTGATAATGCCGACTTCGCGAGAAGGACTTAAGCCAAAAACTTCCATTATTTCTTCTCCAGAAACTGGTGGTTGAAAATTACGAATATGATCTCGTTCTTCCAGATCTTTTAATTTTTCACGGACCAGCTGGAAGTTTTTCAGGTAGCGTTTTTCCTTTTCACTATTTTTTGAAGTGATGTCGGCTTCACATAGTGTCATCAAATCATCAATATCGTCTCCCGCTTCGAAAAGTAAGCGGCGAACTGCTGAGTCCGTTACTTCCTCTTCTGAAAGAACGATTGGTCGCATATGCAGCGAAACCATCTTCTGAACATACTTCATTTTTTCATTGAGCGGAAGTTTCATTCGGCGAAAGATACCAGGTATCATTTTGGCTCCCACAAAATTGTGTGCGTGAAAAGTCCATCCTAACTTTGGGATGAAGCGTTTGGTTCTTGGTTTGGCAATATCATGCAATAATGCTGACCAGCGAAGCCAAAGATTATCGGTGTTCGGAACAATACGATCCAGTACCTCCAATGTATGAAGAAAGTTGTCTTTGTGGCCAATGCCTCCAATTTCCTGCCGCCCTTTCATGGCAGCCAATTCAGGGAAGATGATATCAAGCAGTCCGCATTTATCTAATAGTTTAAATCCTTTGGATGGGTTGTCTGATAAAATAATTTTATTCATCTCATCCATGATGCGTTCTTTTGAAACGATTTTAATACGCTCCTTATTCGCGCAAATTGCTTCAATGGTGCTACTTTCAATAATAAAATTGAGCTGTGTTGAGAAGCGAATAGCACGCATCATTCGCAGGGGATCATCTGAGAACGTAATTCCAGGATCGAGCGGAGTTCGAATTATTTTCCGTTTAAGATCTGCAACCCCGTCAAAAGGATCGATCAGTTCACCAAATCTATCTGAGTTGAGGCAAATTGCTAAAGCATTAATTGTAAAGTCTCTTCTTTTTTGGTCATCTTCTAAAGTGCCACTTTCGACAGAAGGCTTTCTTGAATCTTCTTGATAGGATTCCTTTCGTGCACCGACAAATTCAACTTCCAACCCTTCATATTTCAACATTGCTGTTCCAAATGTCTTGAATATGCTAACTGGTAATTTTGGGCTAATCCGTTTGGCAACTTTCTTTGCAAGCTCAATTCCGCTGCCCAAAGTGACGACATCAATATCAGGTGAATTTCGTTTTAAAAGGATATCTCTGACAAAACCACCGATCACAAAAGATTCTTGTCCCAACAGATCTGCCTCTTCTGAAATGATTGTAAATATTGGGTGTTTAAGATGTTTTTTCATGAAAAAATATTCAGTTCGTTATAAAACTGACTTTAAATACTATGACATTTTGTTTTAAACCGTGACAAAATTACAATTATTTCTATACCTTGTGTGAAGAATGAACCAATAAATATATTGGCATAATCATTGATATGCATATATCTAAAAATGTATATATTTATAATCTAAAAATAATTACCATGTTAGAACATTTAACGAAAGACACATTTAAAGAGAAAGTTTTCAATTTTGAACAAAATAAAGATTGGAAATACGAAGGTGAAGTTCCTTGTTTAATCGACTTTTATGCAGATTGGTGTGGCCCATGTAAAATGGTTGCTCCATTGTTGGAAGAGTTACAAAAAGAGTATGGTGACTCGTTAAAAATTTATAAAGTTGATACTGAAGAACAGCGCGAATTAGCAGGAATGTTTGGTATTCAGAGTATCCCTTCATTATTGTTTGTCCCGAAGGATGGACAACCACAAATGGCTCAGGGAGCATTGCCGAAGGACACATTTGTTCAGGCAATTGCAGAAGTACTGAAAGTTGAGAAGCCAGCTGTAAATTAAGAAAATTCCAATTGGACACTTACCTGTTAAAGGATTTTCAGGATCTTTTCAAGATGAATGCCTCGGGAACCTTTAATAAGGATTAAGTTATCTTCCAATAGTTTTTGTTGATATAGGTAGTCTATAAGAAGTTCGACTTGTTCGAACTTCTTTGTTTTTATACCTGTTGAGGTGGTTGCAAATATGCCACCTACCAAAATGATATTATCAAGCTTTTCAGCTTCCAGTAAATCGACAATTCGTTGATGCTCTTCTTGTGTGTCATTTCCTAATTCAAGCATGTCGCCTAAAATAACTGTTTTATGAGTGGCATTAATTGAAAAGAAGTTTTTTAATGATGCCTCCATACTTGTAGGATTCGCATTATAGGCATCCATGATGATTTTTTTATTCTTTTTCTCAATCAGCTGTGATCGGTTATTGGTTGGTTGATACTTCAAAATTGAATCTTGAATCGCTAGTGGATCCACGTCGAATTCAAGACCAACTCTAGCTGCGGTCAATATGTTTTCGAAGTTATAAGCTCCGATAAGTCTTGATTTTAGATATAGCCATCCTTTGGGGAATAGGGCTTTAACGGTGAGAAAGTATCCTGACTCCTCTGCTTGGCCTTTTAAATCGGCACTTGTATTTTTTCCGTAGGATAGTTGTTTTAAGCCAATAGCTTGCTTAATAAGTAATTCATTGTCTGCATTAATAAAACATGGAGCACCTTTTTTTCGAAGAAAGTCATACAATTCGGACTTGGTTTTTATGACTCCCTCAAATGAGCCAAATCCCTCCAAATGAGCTTTCCCAATATTGGTAATTATTCCATAATTTGGTTCTGCAATTTCACATAGCTCTGCAATTTCACCCGGATGGTTAGCACCCATTTCGATGATTGCAATTTCAGTTTCTTTCTTTATTTGCAGTAAGGTTAATGGAACTCCGATATGATTATTAAAATTTCCTTGAGTAAAAGTTATCTGATATTTTTTCTGAAGAACAGCAGCAATTAGCTCTTTTGTTGTGGTTTTACCATTCGTTCCGGTAATACCAATAACGGGTATATCAAATTGATTACGATGGTAATTTGCTAATTTCTGTAGGCTCTCCAACACGTTGTCGACAACGATATGATTTTCTTTTCCGGACAATTTCTGGTCGTCAACAACAACGTAGGCAGCTCCTTTGTTTAATGCTTCTTGCGAAAACTTATTCCCATCAAAATTAGCCCCTTTTAACGCAAAAAAAATTGAATCCTTTTTGATGTCCCGTGTATCTGTTGATATCATAGGATACTTGCAAAAAATACTATAAAGTTGCTCTGTTGTCATAATTAGAAAAAAGAAAACCCCATTTTTTCAAATGAGGTTTTAATGTTTTTATATCTGATGATTAAAATCCTTCAGGGCTTCCAACACGGGTCATGGCACAACGGAATCCAAGGTCACTTGCAGAAGCATCTTCAGTAAGATATCTTCGAGTTCCTGGTATCAACCAATATGGTCTATCTTTCCACGAACCACCTTTGTAAACTCTAACGTCGTCAGTGATTAAAGAACTAAAGCTGTCATCTCCTTGAGCTTTCACATACATGTCGTCTGTAGAAAGTTGGTCTTTAATAGATTTCCAGTCTTGTCCTTCAATAATCTGATTGCTGTAATCACCGTCTTTAAAATTGCGATAATCAGCAACAGTATCTTTTATTAGTTCGCCGTATTCATCACGAACAAGATTTCCTTCAGCATCTCTTTTGTATTGAGTGAAAATATTACCACGGAAAGGTTGGAACTCATTAACATCAATTTGGTTTAATGGACGATAAACGTCAGCAACCCACTCATTAACATTACCAGCCATACAATATAACCCGTAGTCATTTGGTTCATATGAGAAAACAGGAGCTGTTATGTCAGCATTATCGTTTAATGCACCAGCCATACCCATCAAGTCACCTCGTCCACGAGTATAGTTTGCCATCATTTGTCCTCGTTCTTTTTTACCATCATTACGCAAATATGATCCATTCCATGGATATAATTTACGATCTGTAAGTAATTCTCCCTCTGCATTACCAATTAAACCATAGGCTGCATATTCCCATTCTGCTTCGGTTGGGAGGCGATAATCAGGAAACAAAATTCCATCTTCCCAGCGAATTCTTCTCGCATTTCCCGTAGCATCTTCCATTGGTTTGTCGCCATCGGTACCCTGATATAAGCCAGTCAGATAAGTTTCAGTAGTAAATGTATTTTGTCCTCCTTGTGTATTATCATTGGTCATAATCCCTTTTTGAATTAACAATTGCTCGTTAACCCTATCGGTACGCCATTTACAATAATCATTTGCCTGTTCCCAGCTAACACCAACTACAGGATAGTCACTGTAGGCAGGATGGCGCAAGTAATTATTAATGTATGGTTCATTATACGCTAATTCTTCTCTCCAAACCAAGGTGTCGGGTAAAGCACCCTCATATTTTTCCGGATTATTTGGGTAAACTCTGTTCAGCCAAAATAGATATTCGCGGTAATCCAGATTCGAAACTTCAGTTTCATCCATGTAAAAAGAAGCAACAGTTACTCGTCTTGGAGCGTTATCCCAGTTGTACATTACATCCTGTTCTACTCGTCCCATTGTAAACGTACCACCTTGGATAAAAACTAATCCGGGACCAGTAATTTGCTGATAATCATCGTCATTCTGGAAACCGCCATTGTCGGGATCGTTATAACTCCAACCCGTAGTGCGGGATGAATTTTTTTTGCTGCCGAAATCACCACCTTTGCCTAAAAGTCCGCAACCAGCTACGATTACAGCTAGTCCTAAAAATAATATGGCTTTGAATTTCATTGTCTTTTCGATTTCAGATTGGTTTTAATATTCACAAATATAACTAAATTGTTCAATTCTTATTGTTTGGCCATGACAACTTTTTAAGAAGAAATTGTTGATTTCTCTTTGTATTTTTGTCAACTCCTTGGATAAGTCTTGTAAGATTTTTGTTTTTATTTAACTCATAATTGACAACAATATTGCTATTCTATCCACGTTTCTTGAATGTATTTTGATTTATGCTGATGAAAAGATTTATACTTCTTGTTTTATATATTACTATATTCTATAGTCTGAGCGCTAAAGTTTTTCCCAGAAAGATTAATTGGATTGCGGAAACCGAAAACAACGTTCGAGTTGGGGCTCCTATCTTAGGAGGTATTTTGAATGATTACAACTTACCTGTTTACCAAGAGACCTTCACATTGGAGCAAAATGAAAATATTAGGATAATTAATCCTGTATTTTTAGATGTTAGCGAGAATGAGAATTTCAATAAATCTGCAATTTCACCGGAGTTTGTTGTTGATCCAGCGATTGTTTATTCATCAAATAGGAAGTCAGCCTGGATTGAATTTGTTCCATTAATTAAATATGGCGATCAGGTAAAAAAGTTGGTTTCTTTTGAAATTGAAACTTATTTGGATGAAACAAATAGGTTGAAGTCAGCAAAGGTTGAAGAGTTGTGGAAAACTTCATCAGTTTTATCATCCGGGAAATGGGTGAAAATTAGAACAGTGGACAGAGGGATTCACAAAATCACATTTGATCAGCTTGAAGCGTGGGGTTTTTCGAACCCTTCGAAAGTTAATTTATATGGAAATGGAGGTTTTATGCTTCCAAAAATGAATGATGATTTCTTTTATGATGATTTAGAGAAAAATGCAATTTGGCATGGGAAAGATGGAGGTAATAAAGATTGTCTGTTCTTTTACTCAACAGGAACAGTTAAATGGCTATTTGACGAATCGGATGGACTTTTTAAACAAGAATTGAACGACTACTCTGACTATGCTTATTACTTTTTAAGCGATGTTGGAGAATCTCGGTTTGTCGAAACAGTACCGGAGGAATCGGGCTCTGTTACTAGTGAAATTAATTCGTTTCAGGATTACAGTTATCTGGAGGAGGAAAAAGAAAATATAATAAAGTCTGGTAGACGTTGGTTTGGAGATAAATTTTCAAGAAATCAACAGCGAAGTTATTCATTCTCCATTAAAAATATAGATAATAGCCAGCCTGTTAAATTATTTATTGAAGGAGCGGCGCGGTCATCTCAAGCATCAACTTTTAATGTACAGTATGATGTTGTAAACGCGGGAACAATCAATTTTCAAGCGCTAAATACAGGAAATCTGGTCGATTTGCAAGCCTATGTCAGCAGTGGACTTTTTAGTATTGACGATCCTGCTTCCGATTTTGATATTGGGTTAAAGTATCAGGCATCTAATACTTCTGCACTGGGTTGGCTCGATTTTATAACTGTCAATGCACAGAGAAATTTAGTATTGGATAATGATCAGCTTGCTTTTCGCGATATCACGAGTATTGGTGAGGGGAATATTGTAAAATTCAACCTTTCTGTGTCGAACAGTAATCTGGAAGTTTGGGACGTTACTGATTATTTGAATCCCAAATCGATCGATAAAACAGTTACCGATGGGACTGCAAGTTTTAAAGTCTTGAATGACAAGCTGCACGAATATGTTGCATTTTATCCGGAAGGAGACATCCAGGAACCGGAAAAAGTTAATGATGTAGTGAATCAAAACTTACACCAACAAGATGTTAGTGAGTTGATAATTATTACGCATCCGAATTTTTTGAATCAAGCAAATGAATTAGCTGATTTCCATCGAAGTCTGGATGGAATGACCGTAAAAGTTCTAACACCTGAAGTTATCTATAATGAGTTTTCCAGTGGACAAATTGATATTGCTGGTATTCGAAATTTTCTTCGAATGTGTTACGACCGTAGCATTGAAGGATCTGGTTTAAAGTATGTGTTGTTTTTGGGTGATGGCAGCTACGATAATAAGAATATTTTAGGACATGGGAATAACTTTCTGCCGACTTATCAATCAGAAAATTCATTGGTTCCAACATCTTCATTTGTTACTGATGACTTCTTTGTTTTACTTGATAGAGGCGAGGGAGAATATGCTGGATTGATTGATCTGGGGGTTGGTCGAATTCCAGCAGGAACAGTTGCGGAAGCACAATTGATGATTCAAAAGATTAAGAATTATGTGGATGCTGTTTCATTGGGAGATTGGCGAAATGTTGTTTGTTTTATTGGAGATGATGAGGATAATAATACACATATGACTCAGGCCGAAGATTTGGCCAAGGTTGTCAATGAATCAAATCCTGCTTTTTACACCGACAAAATATACTTTGATGCTTACCAAGAAGAATCAACTCCTGGAGGAGAACGATATCCTGATGTTACCAATGCGATTAACAATCGTGTAAAAAACGGAGCACTTATTTTGAATTATACCGGACATGCAAATGAAACTTCTTTAGCACATGAGCGGGTCTTGGAAACTAATGATATCGATGGATGGTCTAATTACAACAGGCTCCCGATTTTTGTTACCGCAACTTGTGAAATCAGTCGTTTTGATTCTGATGAGAAATCAGGAGGAGAGCATATTCTATTCAATGCGAACGGAGGAGGAATTGGGCTGTTTAGTACGACCCGTTTGGTTTATTCAAATCCAAATTTCATACTAAACAAAGAATTTTACGAACATGTATTTAGTCAGGATGAGAACGGAGAAAATTTACGTATGGGTGAAATTATGAAGCGTTCCAAGAATGGTGTGAATACAGGAATCAATAAGCGAAATTTTACTCTTTTAGCAGATCCGGCTTTGAGGTTGTCATACCCAAAGTTCAAAGTTGTAACGGAGACGATTAACGGTGTTTCTGTAGATCAGGAGCTCGAAACGATTACCTCACTTTCTACAGTTACTATAACTGGACGGGTAACAGATCATACAGGAAATACACTGACGAATTTTGATGGAGAATTAATTCCGGTTGTATACGATAAAGCAGATACCGTTGAGACATTGGGTAATGGAGGAGAAGATCCAATGAGTTTCTCTATGCAAAGTAATATCATATATAAAGGTGTTGCTTCGGTTTCTCAAGGTAATTTTCAGTTTACTTTTATAGTTCCTAAAGATATTTCATACTCACTTGCTAATGGAAAGATCATCTATTATGCAGATAATGGAGAAGATGATGCTCAGGGGTATACAACTGATTTTTATATTGGAGGTTCATCTGGAATCGTAATTATTGATCAGGAAGGGCCTGAGATTAATTTGTTTTTGAATGATGAGAGTTTTAAGGATGGTGATGAAGTAGGAAAGAACCCAATTCTTTTTGCAAATGTGATGGATGAGCATGGGATCAATACTGTAGGAACTGGGATTGGGCATGATATTACTGCTGTTTTGGATGGCGATTTCAGTAATGTCGTTGTATTAAATGATTTTTATTTGTCGGATAGAGACAGTTATCAAAGTGGCCAGATTATATATCCTTTAAGAAACTTGAGTGTGGGAGGGCATACACTTAGAGTAAAAGTTTGGGATGTTTTAAATAATTCTTCTGAAGTTGAAATTCACTTTGTGGTGACCAGTAATCTTGAAATAGAGGAGGTTTCCTGTTATCCAAATCCAGTAACAGATTACACTAATTTTGTATTCAAACATAACCGGCCCGACGAATCCTTTGATACAACTGTTGAAGTTTTTGATATGTCCGGAAGTTTGCTGGATATCTTAAATCAACGGGTAGGATCATCGGGCGATGATAGTTTGCCAATGCTTTGGCAGGTTACTAACAGTACGCTTTTGTACAGGAGTGGAGCATATTTATACCGTATTACTATTGTGGCCGACGACGGTGCCAGTGCCGCAAAAACAGGGCGAATGATTATTTCCAGATATTAATGTAAAGGATAAATACTTTTTCTGAAAATATTTCGTTTTCATTTTTGGGTTTTCGAAATTGGGAACTCATGAACATTCATTTTATATTTGCAACTCAATTTTTGATACGATAAAGATGAAAAGATTACTAGCGATTTTTGTAGCTATCATGGGATTAGGGATTTTCTCGCAAAGTACGATGGCTCAATCAACTACAACCGGAGCAAATTATATAGCGACGGGAGTACCTTTTTTAACAATTGCACCTGATTCACGTGCTGGTGCGATGGGAGATGCCGGGGTGGCAACTTCTCCTGATATGAATTCACAACACTGGAATCCTTCGAAATATGCTTTTATAGAAAGTGAGATGGGAGTTGGGCTTTCTTATACTCCATGGCTTCGTAATTTAGTGGATGACATTAATTTGGCTTACCTGGTGGGATATAAGAAATTAGATGACATGCAAACGGTAAGTGCTTCTCTTCGGTATTTTTCATTGGGTGACATAACATTTATGAGTGAATATGGTGAAGTTCAGGGACAGCAAAGTCCAAATGAATTTGCCTTTGATGTGGCCTATACGCGTTTACTTTCAGAAAATTTTTCTGGTGGTGTTGCATTACGCTATATCCGTTCAGACTTGACCGGAGGTCAATTAATAAATGGAGTAGAATCACATGCTGGAAATTCGTATGCTGCAGACATCTCGTTCTATTATCAGAATGAGTTTCGTGTAAATAGAAAAGAATCTGTGTTTTCGGCAGGGATCAATATTTCGAATATTGGTGCAAAAATTTCTTATACTGAAGGAGCAACAAAAGACTTTATCCCGACTAACTTGAGATTAGGTGCTGGTTACAAAACAGAATTAGATACTTATAATACAATCTCATTTAATGTTGACCTTAATAAATTGTTGGTTCCAACACCAAGTCTAGCTGATTCTATTGGTGGTGATGGTGTAATAGTTGGTGGAGGATTTAGTGAAGATAAATCTGTAATTGCAGGTATGTTCAGTTCTTTTGGTGATGCACCGGGAGGATTCAAGGAAGAACTTCAGGAAATTAATGTATCACTAGGTGTTGAATATGTATATAATGAGCAGTTTGCTTTACGTGCAGGTTATTTTTATGAAAATGAAAATAAGGGAAATAGAAAATTTTTGACGGCAGGTGCTGGTTTGAAATTGAACGTTTTTGCACTTGATTTTTCATACCTGGTTCCAACAGAGCGAAACCACCCACTCGAGAATACGCTTAGGTTCTCGTTATCTTTCGACTTCGAGGCATTTAATCGCCAACGACGGTAATGAATTTTAGAATTGGATACGGATATGATGTGCACCGCCTTGCTGAAGGAGAAACCCTTTGGTTAGGCGGTGTTCTTATTCCACACGATAAAGGTACTGTTGCCCATTCGGATGGGGATGTACTGATTCATGCATTATGCGATGCGATGCTTGGTGCAGCGAAAATGCGTGACATTGGCTATCATTTTCCTGATAATTCTTCCGACTATAAAAATATAGATAGTAAACTATTATTAGCGAAATCGAAAGATTTAATTCGGGGGAAAGGTTATTTGATTGGCAATTTGGACATTACAATTGCTGCTCAAAAACCCAAGCTGAAAGATTATATTCCAGATATGGAACAGGCATTAGCGAAAGTTTTAGATGTAGATGTAGATGTAGTATCTATTAAAGCGACAACAACTGAGCAGATGGGTTTTGAAGGGAGAGAAGAGGGGATTTCTGCACATGCTGTCGTATTGATATACAAAGCATAATTAATATTAAAATTTGCTTGAAAATTATGAAGAAAACTTTAGTAATCGGTGCAAGCGAGAAAGCTGAAAGATATTCAAATAAAGCAATTCGGGCTCTCAGGAGTCACGGTCATCCTGTTGTTGCAATTGCACCCAGGGAAGGTAAGGTCGAAGACGTAATTTTTGAAACCGAGCAAGTAGAATTTGAAGGTGTCAATACCGTTACTCTATATATTGGTGCACCTATTCAGCAAAAATATGCGGACTACCTCGTTAAATTGAAACCTAAACGGGTTATTTTTAATCCGGGCACAGAGAACGGTGAATTAGAGCAAGAATTGAATAATTCTGGTATATATACCGAACGTGCTTGCACGCTGGTTTTATTAAGTGTAGGATCATATTAATGTTTGTCGAAATCACACAAAAAAATCAGCTCGAATCCTTCATTAAGGAAAGATCTGCTGCCTTGGTTTATTTTTCAACCGATGAGTGTAATGTTTGCAAGGTCTTAAAGCCCAAAATTCAGGAGCTTATCGTAGGTAATTTCCCCCAAATTGCATTGGTCTATATCAACATAAACAAGGCTCCTGATATAGCTGCACATTATCGAGTATTTGTTGCTCCTACTTTGGTTATCTTCTTTGAAGATAGGGAGTTATTGCGGAAAAGTAGAAGCTTCGGAATTTACGAATTGGAGCAGGAATTGAACAGACCCTATCACCTCTTGTTTTCATAATTTCTTTGAGGTATAGACAAATAAGCGTATTTTTAACTGACTATTATTTAATACCTCAGAATTGAAAGGGACGATTAAAAAAACGTTGCTGCTTTTTGCGTTTGCAGTTGTTTTTTCAGGCATTGGTTTCGGCCAAAATGCCCGAGTTGACAGCATTGCTAAAAATTTGTCTGGTCTCGGGGATGTTCAGTTAGCAGAAGCATATCTAGAACTAGCTAAAGAATATCTTTATATTTCTCCATTAAAAACTATTGAGTTTGGCAAACTTGCTCTAAGAATTAGCCTTGATCAAGGTGATGAAGCAGGAGAGAGTTCTGCTAATTTGTTGATAGGTGCGGGGCATTTGTTTACCGGTAATTTTGAGGAAGGCCGAGAGTTTTCAGAAAAAGGGTTGGATGCCGCCTATAAGTTAGATAATGCCGAGAATATTTCAATTGGCCTTAATTCTATGGCTGTTTATTATATGAATGTTGGAGATTATGATACTGCAATAGAATATTTCGAGGAATCTTTAGATAAGGCAGAGGAAGCCGGTTTAGAGGATCGGGCTGCAAGTGTCCGGTTTAATTTGGGAAGTATTTATACAAATAAAGGAGAACGGACGAAAGGATTAAAGTACTTGTCGGAGGCGCTAAAATATTTCGAAAAAAAGGGAGACACAAAAATTACCACGCGTATTTACAATAATATTGCTGTGAATTATCATTCGTGGGGTATGTATGATGAAGCTCTTACCTATTACCAGCAAGCCTATAAAATGTATTCTGATTCTAACGATATTGTTGGGAAAGTCGTTGTCCTTAATAATATTGCTGAAATTCATAAGGATCAGTCTCAATTTGATAAAGCCATTAAAATCTTTGGTGATATTATCGAAATTGCTGACAGTGCAGACATTGGTGGGTATTACAAAGCGTTTGGATGGGTTGGCTTGGCAGAATCATATATATTGCTTAAAGACTATGCAAAAGCGCGTTTGAATGCTCAAAAAGCTCTTAAAGTATTTGAAGAAACCAGCATGCAGGAAGGCATTGGCAATAGTAAGCTTGTTTTAGCTCAGGTTTATTTGCATGAGGAGAATTTTTATGAAGCACTTCTGTTATGCGAAGCCTGTATTGAGATTGGAAAAAATACTGGAATTAAGGAGTTACTGCAAAGAAGCTATTTGGTGAAGTCGAAAGTTTTTGAAAAATCCAATCAATTTGAACTGGCCTTGAATGCCTATCGGAACTACGCTCAGTTGTCTGATACTTTGTATGAAGAAAAACACCGCACAGAGTTGGCTCAGCTTCGTGCAGAACTCGACGTGAATGAGAAGGAGAGTGAAATAGAACTTCTGCAAAAGGATAATGAAATTAAGGATTTGCAGATTACCCGTCAAAAAAGTCAAACCCGGTTCCTTATAATTGGCTTAGGATTATTGGTTGTGGTTTTTATGTTGACGCTCATTTATAGTAAAACACGTAAAAAAGCGAATGAACTTCTTCAGTTGATGAATAAGCAGATTTATGACCAGCATGAGGAGTTGAAGCGTGTTAATGATACGAAAGATAAATTCATGTCAATTATCGGTCATGATCTTCGTAATCCAATTGGTGCTTTTAAAGATGTGGTAAGTCAATTGGCAGATTACCCGGAGATGTTCTCTGATGAGCTGCGGACTCAAATACTAAATGAACTTAGAGTTGAAGCGGAAAGCACCTACTTTTTGCTTGACAACTTGTTGTCATGGGCTAAAAGCCAGAAAAGCTCTATTAAGTTTGAGCCAGACAAAGTTGATCTTAAGTCTTCCATCAATAATAACATCTTGCTAAACTCACGCTTTTCGGAAGGGAAAAAGATTCACCTGGATGCAGACATTCAGGAAGGACATTATGTATATGCCGATCAGAATATGGTGAATTTGATACTGCGTAATTTGATTTCAAACGCGATTAAATTTACTCCGGAGGATGGTAAAATTAAAGTGACAACTTTTGAAAATGGGGAGTTCGTAAAAGTTTCAATTCAGGATACCGGAGTCGGAATTCCCAAAAAAGACCTGCCTCGTCTTTTCGAAGAAGATAACCACATTACTACTTATGGAACCAACCATGAAAAAGGTTCAGGCTTGGGGCTGTTGCTTTGCAAAGAGTTTGTAGATAAGAATGGCGGTAAAATATGGGTGGATTCCAAGGTTGGAGAAGGAACAACTTTCTCATTTACCTTAAAAAAATTACCAGCCTAGGTTCAATCAAAATAGCTTGTTAATCAATCCCTGATCTGCTTCGTTGGGCAAAGTCACTTTTAGAAGATTATTCTCTTTCATCGCTCTTTTTATCGCGAATTTTGAGGCACTGTTGCCTGCCCAATTCCTTCGTGCAATCCCATTGTTTACATCCCAATGGAGCATGTTTTGAATTTGCGTATCTGAATTAGGGCTACCATCGATAGTCATTCCGAAACCTCCATTGATGGACTCTCCCCAGCCAACGCCACCTCCATTGTGGATCGATACCCAGCTTGCACCTCTGAATGAATCACCTATCACATTTTGAATGGCCATATCTGCGGTGAATGATGATCCGTCGTAAATATTTGAAGTTTCGCGATACGGAGAATCCGTGCCGGAAACATCATGATGATCTCGCCCCAATACAATTGGAGCAGAAATTTCGCCATTGTTGATGGCCTCATTGAAAGCTTTTGCAATTTTTATACGGCCTTCAGCATCTGCATATAAAATTCGTGCCTGTGAACCTACCACCAGTTTATTTTTTCCAGCCTCTTCTATCCAGTGGATGTTATCTTCTAACTGTGATTTGATTTCTTCTGGAGCATTTTTGGCAATTTCTTTCAGGACATTGAATGCTATTTGATCTGTTTTCTGTAAATCCTCTTCTTTCCCAGATGTACAAACCCAGCGGAAAGGTCCAAAACCATAATCAAAGAAAAGTGGACCCATTATATCCTGCACATACGATGGATAAAGAAAGTTTCCATCACTTTTAAATACATTGGCGCCAGCACGTCCTGCCTCCAACAAAAAAGCATTCCCATAATCCCAAAAGTACATGCCTTTTGCAGTCATCTCATTAATCGCATTAACATGTCTGCGTAATGATTTTTGGACTTCTTTCTTAAATTTATCAGGTTGTTCTACCATCATCTTGTTTGATTCCTCAAAGCATAGTCCGGCAGGGTAGTATCCCCCTGCAAATGGATTGTGTAATGAAGTTTGATCCGATCCTAAATCGATATGAATGTCAGATTTTGCAAGTTTTTCCCACAAGTCAATTACATTTCCATGGTATGCCAATGAAACTCCTTCTTTTTTGTTTTTTGCGTCTGTAATTCGATCAATGAGTGAATCTAAATCAGAGAAAATTTCATCAACCCAACCTTGGGAATGTCTTGTCTCAACTGCTTTGATATTGATCTCGGCAACAACGCCAATCATCCCTGCAATTTTTGCAGCTTTGGGCTGAGCACCACTCATACCTCCTAATCCAGATGACACAAAAACTTTTCCCGCCATTTCATGGGCTCCTTGCAGTCTGGCTGCATTCATCACGGTGATTGTAGTACCATGAACGATTCCCTGCGGTCCGATATACATAAATGAGCCTGCTGTCATTTGTCCGTATTGAGTTACTCCCAACGCATTCATCCGTTCATAATCTTCTCTGTCCGAGTAATTCGGAACTACCATTCCGTTGGTGATAACCAAGCGTGGAGCATTTTTATGCGAAGGAAACAGACCCATTGGGTGACCAGAATAAAGAACCAAGGTCTGCTCGTCGGTCATTTCAGAGAGATATTTCATGCACAAGCGATATTGCGCCCAGTTTTGGAATACGGCACCATTCCCACCATAAGTTATTAATTCGTGGGGATGCTGCGCTACTGCATGATCCAGGTTGTTTTGAATCATTAACATGATGCTGGCAGCTTGTGTCGATTTTGCTGGATAATCCTTTATTGGTCGGGCTTTTAGTTTGTAGTTGGGACGAAGCCGATACATGTATATTCTACCGTAAGTTTGAAGTTCATATAGAAATTCAGGTGCCAATATGGCATGTTGCTTTTTTGGGAAATACCGCAATGCATTTTTTATTGCTAGTTTTTTTTCCTCGTTATTTAATATGTCTTTACGTTTAGGGGCGTGGTTTATGCCTTGTGCATAGGGTTTACGGGCAGGTAAAACGGATGGGATGCCTTCTATTAGAAGTGCCTGAAATTCTTTTTTATTCATGACCTTCGTTTTTTTGGTTCACCTTTTGAGACTATGTGTCTAACGACAAAATTGCGACATTCCCCGAAAATAAAAGGTGATTTTCGTTCGGTTTTGCCATTTTTGTGTAACACTTAAAATTTTAATAAGTCATGAAGAAAATTTGGATCGTTGTAGCAATTATTGCTGTTTTAGGTATATTCTTATATTCATCAATCAAAGGTACATACAATAGTATGGTTACGAAAGATGAGACCGTTAGTGCAAGTTGGGCACAAGTTGAAAACGTTTATCAACGAAGAGCTGACCTTATTCCAAATCTGGTAAATACGGTCAAAGGATATGCATCTCACGAAAAAGAAACATTGGAAGGAGTAATTGAAGCTCGTTCAAAAGCGACTTCTGTAAATATCAATCCTGAAAACTTAAATCCACAAGCTTTGCAACAATTTCAGGAAGCTCAATCGGGACTGAGCTCTGCTTTGAGTCGTTTGATGGTAGTTGTAGAGCGTTATCCTGATTTGAAGGCCAATCAGAGTTTTCTTGATCTACAAGCCCAGTTGGAAGGTACTGAAAACCGCATTGCAGTAGAACGCAGAAAATTTAATGAAAGCGCCCGCGATTTTAATACGTACATTAGGACATTCCCCAAGAACATTTATGCAAATATCTTTGGCTTCGAGAAGAAAGCATATTTTGAAGCAGAAAAAGGAGCAGAAAAAGCACCGGAAGTAATTTTTAACTAAACAACTAAAACTATGTCAGTTCAAAACTTCTTTTCGGAAGAAGAAAAAAAACAAATAACAAATGCCATAAAAGCTGCCGAGCTTAATACTTCGGGAGAAGTTCGAGTTCATGTTGAAGCAAAGTGTAAAGGTGAAGTGATGGATTGTGCTGCCTACTGGTTTGAAAAACTGGAAATGCACAAAACAGAACAAAGAAACGGAGTTCTTTTTTACCTGGCTGTGAAAGATCATAAGTTTGCCATTTTGGGTGATGCCGGAATAAATGCAAAAGTGCCGGAAAACTTCTGGGATGAAATTAAGGAATTCATGCTGGCAAAGTTTAAAAATGATCAGTTTGCAGATGGACTTTCTGAAGCAATTTTAAGAGCCGGGGAACAGTTGCAGTTTCATTTCCCATATCAAACTGATGATGTAAACGAACTCTCCGATGAAATTTCATTCGGTAAAAACTAACACGTGATGAAGAAAATTCTAAGTTATATAGTTGTCTTTTTTATGGTGCTTGGGTTGCTGGCGCAAGATATTCCCGCAAAACCAAATCCTCCTCGATTGGTCAATGATTTTGGTAATGTTCTTTCTTCCGGCGAAGAACAGAAGTTGGAAGCGGAACTTTCACAATTTGCAGGGCAATCATCTACCCAAATTGTGATTGTTACTGTTGAAAGTTTAGAAGGTTATGATATCTCCGATTTTGCATTTCGTCTTGGAGAAAATTGGGGAGTTGGTCAAAAAGGAAAAGACAATGGAGTGGTAATTGTTTTTAAACCGAAAATTGGAAATGAGCGGGGACAGGTTTTTGTGGCAGTTGGTTATGGATTGGAAGAAGTTATCCCGGATGCCATTGCAAATCGTGTGATCGTTCAAAATGAGATGATTCCCTATTTTAAACGGGGAGAAACATTTGCCGGATTATCTGCCGGATCCAAAGTTATCATGGATTTGGCTGCCGGTGTGTATACTGCAGATCAATATCAACAAAAAGCAAGTGGTTCGAAACCAGGAGGTATTGGTTTAATGGTCTTTCTATTCATCATCTTCTTTGTCATCATCCCAATATTCAGAGGAAAAAAGAGAAGCTATTATTCGGCTGGAAGAAGAGGAAGTAGTCTGCCATTCTGGTTACTCATGGGAGGTATGATGGGGTCAGGTAATCGTAGCGGTAGTTGGAACAACTTCAACAGCGGGGGCGGCGGCTTCGGCGGAGGTGGTGGTTTTGGCGGCTTTGGCGGTGGCGGCTTCGGTGGCGGTGGCGCCGGTGGCAGTTGGTAATGTAAATTAATAACACAGATATATAAGGATGGCCGTTGTCATCCTTTTTTTTATACATGTTTGTTTTCAGTTCAGGATAAATATGAATAGAGTGATGGAATAATGTCAAACCGATTTTTTTACCTTTGCGCATAACGCATAAAATATAGAATCGAATGTCATATTTCCCCAAGTTAAAAGATATTACCAAAGCGAAGATAAACCTGAATAAGGTGGTGAATGCTACTCCGCTGCAAAGGAATATTAACCTTTCTGCAGAGTACGAAGCAAACATATTGCTGAAAAGAGAGGATCTTCAGGTTGTTCGGTCGTACAAAATAAGAGGTGCTTATAATAAGATTGTTCAGCTTTCAGATGAAGAGTTGAAAAAAGGAGTTGTTTGTGCCAGTGCAGGGAATCATGCACAAGGAGTTGCCTATTCATGTAAGATGCTTAATATTGAAGGTCGGATTTATATGCCTTCAACTACACCAAAGCAAAAAATATCGCAGGTGAAAATGTTTGGGGGGAGTAATATCGAAATTATTCTCACAGGAGATACTTATGATGATGCCTCCAACGCCGCAAAGCTTGATTGTAAGAAGACGGGCATGGCATATATCCATCCTTTTGATGATGAGCAGATCATTGAAGGACAAGCGACTGTTGGCGTGGAGATTCTTCAGGAAAGTACTCAGCGTATCGACTACCTGATCATTCCAATTGGAGGAGGAGGGCTTTCAGCTGGGCTTGGAGCTTATTTTAAGCAAGTAAGTCCTCAAACCAAGATAATTGGAGTTGAGCCTTTGGGGGCACCTTCTATGAAAAGATCAATTGAAGCTGGTAAGGTTGTTGAGCTGGAAACGATTGATAAATTTGTAGATGGAGCGGCCGTTCAGCGAGTAGGAGATATTACTTTTGAAATTTGCAAAGAAGTTATTGATGAAATTATAGAAGTCCCGGAAGGAAGTATCTGCACTACCATTCTGGAGCTTTATAATAAGGATGCAATTGTAGTTGAGCCCGCAGGTGCATTATCTATTGCAGCCTTGAAATTCTGCAAAGATCAAATCAAGGGGAAGAATGTTGTTTGCATTGTTTCGGGAAGTAATAATGATATTACCAGGACCGAGGAAATTAAAGAACGTTCTTTGCTGTATGAAGGACTTAAGCATTATTTTATTGTGAGGTTTCCGCAACGCTCTGGGGCTTTGCGTGATTTTGTAGATAAAGTATTAGGGCCAAATGATGATGTGACGCATTTTGAATACTCAAAAAAGACGAATCGTGAAAAGGGAGCTGCCGTGATTGGAATTGAAGTTCAGGATAAAAATGATTTTGATGGACTAATTACACGGATGAAAGAAAATGGATTTGTCTTCGAATACCTAAATGACAAACCTGATCTTTTTCAACTTCTCGTATAAACAAAAAACCTCCGGCAAATGCCGAAGGTTTCATATATTATTAGACTTGCTTTGAATTAATCTTCAGAAGCAACTTCTTTTTCCAGAATATCTTTGTCAACCAAGATGCGTCCGCAGTATTCGCAAACAATAATCTTTTTGCGGTTCGCAATGTCTAATTGACGTTGAGGTGGAATCTTATTGAAGCAACCACCACAAGCATCACGCTGAACAGTAACGACAGCCAATCCGTTTCTCGCATTTTTACGAATGCGTTTGAAAGCAGTTAGAAGACGAGGCTCAATAATGTTCTCGATTTTTTCAGCTTTACCTTTCAGCTTTTCTTCTTCTATTTTTGTTTCAGCCGTGATTTCTTCCAGTTCCTTTTTCTTTCTGTCTAAATCTTCTTCACGTTCTGAAAGCAATTTCTTGGCAGTCTCAATTGATTCCTTCTTGGTAAACAATTCAGCGGTGAATTCACGAATTCGTTTTTCTGAAAGTTCAATTTCCAATTTTTGGAATTCAATTTCTTTGTTTAGAGAATCGTATTCACGATTGTTACGAACATTATTTTGCTGTTCGGTGTATTTAACGATCAATGCCTCAGATTCCTTGATAGCAGCTTTCTTGTTAGCAATTGAAGTCTCTAAGGTTTTGATATCTTCGCTATAATTGCTTACACGGGTGCTTAATCCGGTAATGTCGTCTTCAAGATCCTGAACTTCGAGTGGTAATTCACCCCGTAAGGTTTTAATTTTATCCACTTCAGAATTCACACTTTGCAGCTCGAACAGCGCTTTAAGTTTCTCACTGATTGGCACACTCTTGTCTTCTTGTTGATACTGTGTATTCATATTTTGAATGCTGTTATTTCAGTTTTAAACCAGGTAATTTACCGGGTTGGTATTCACTTCCGATAAACGGACTGCAAATTTACGTAAATTTTTTGTAAGTAGTTCATAAAAAACTTCTTTAGTGAATTGCTCACTTTCAAAATGTCCTATATCTGCTATAACTATTTTGCTTTCCGCTTCAAAAAACTGGTGATATTTAATGTCTCCGGTTATTAAGACGTCAGCATTTGCACTTATTGCTTGCCGGATTAAAAAGCTTCCGGAACCACCACAGACCGCTATTTTCTTTACTTTTTGAGATCTCAGAGGACTATGGCGCACAACCTTGGCATGAAAAGAATTCTTTGCAAAATGAAGAAATTCTTTCTCGTCCATAGCTTCTGCAAGTTCGCCGATCATTCCCATGCCAACCATTGGATTTTTATTTTCCAAAGGATAGATATCATAGGCAACTTCTTCATAGGGGTGAGCTTTTAATAACGCTGAAATTATGCTGCCTTGTATGTATTTTGGAAAGATTGTCTCGAAACGACTTTCTGCTTCATAATGAATTTCACCCTTCGTACCTACAAATGGTTTACTATTTTCATTTCCCCGGAAACTACCTTTTCCTTGTGAGGAATAGCCACAGGAATCATAGTTGCCAATATGTCCGGCTCCTACATCAAAAATTGCTTGTTGAACATTTTCAAGGTGATCATTTGGAACAAAAGTTACCAGTTTTCTCAATTGCTCACTTGCGGGAGCTAGTACCCGGCAGTTTATTAATCCGAGCTTTTCACATATTTTACTATTAACTCCTCCGTGCACGCTGTCCAAATTCGTATGAGCGGCATAAATCGCAATGTTATTTTGAATAGCTTTTATAACGCATCGCTCAACTTCGTTCTTTCCATTGATATTTTTTAGTCCACTGAAAATGAGCGGGTGGTGAGCGATGATGAGGTCAGATTTGTTCTGAATTGCTTCATCTAAAACTGCCTCGGTAACATCCAGCGTAATCAATGCTTGATTGACTTCCTGTTGAGAATTGCCAACCAATAGGCCTGCATTGTCGTAGGATTCCTGAAAAGCTGGTGGAGCCAATAACTCTATTTGTTTTATGATTTCAGCAATTTTCATTTTCCAAACGTTAAATTTCTTCTTTTTGTGAACTTTGCACTTTTTCTATTCATACATTTCATCTTTGATATCAATCAGTATTTGGCGGATTGTTTTTAGACGATCAACTAACTCGTGATTTTTTAAAGTGTCTTCTTTATTATCTGCCAGTTTTTGTTTGGCACCTTTTAGCGTCAGTCCCCGCTCTTTAATCAGATAATAGATCAGTTTAATTTGCGCAATGTCATCAGGCGAAAATAGTCGATTCCCTTTCTTGTTTTTTTGGGGTTTTAATTCATCAAATTCATTTTCCCAAAAACGAATGGTAGACGTTTTTACCTGAAACATATCAGCAACTTCGCCAATAGTGTAAAAAACCTTTTCTATTTTGGGTTTTTTGTAAGGCACAAATTGAAAAAATTAATCGTATGACTGCCCTGTACTCGAAGAAATAGCGATCATCTTATCGTATTCCTGTGGTGAAAGGTCTTTAAAGTAATAATACTGTGGGTTGACTGCTCTACCATTCTTGTGGACTTCATAATGCAAGTGAGGCCCGGTAGATTTCCCCGCATTTCCAACATATGCTATGACACTTCCTCGTTTTACAGTATCTCCTTTTTTTACATTGAATTCATTTAGGTGTCCATAGACTGTTTCATAACCAAATCCATGATCAATTACAACCCAGCGGCCGAATCCCGAACGAGCGGTGCGAACGTCTTTTACAACGCCATCACCAGTCGAATAAACCTCGGTGCCAATAGGAGCGGTAAAATCCATTCCATAGTGAAATTTGCGAATTTTATACACTGGGTCAATTCTGAATCCCCAGCCAGATGCTGTTCTTTTTAAATCTTTATTGGAAACGGGCATTATTGCAGGAATACTTGAAAGCATTTGCTCTTTAGTAAGGGCAAGCTTTAAAACTTCATCATAAGATTTGGATTGCACGTAAGCTTCCTTGGCAATAACATCTAGTTTTTTTGCTGTTTTGATTACCAGTTCCGAATTATCCAGACTTTCGAGTTGGGAATACCTGTTAACACCACCAAATCCGGCCTTTCTGATTGTGCTAGGGATGGGATCAGCCTCAAAAATTACCCGGTAAAGATTATCATCGCGCTGTTGTATGTCTTCTAATACATCTTCAATGTTTTCCAGGTTTTTATACATCAACTCATATTGAGTGAGTAATCTTTGGTTCTCGCGTTTAATGTTGCGCATTTTGGGTGTTTCATAAAATTGCAGAAAAACTACAGTTATAATGGTTCCCATTAAAATGCTGGCAGCCACGAAAAAAATAAAGCGGGGAAGTTTTGATTTAAGATTTTGTTCAACCTCGTCATAACTCAATGTTTTCGGGTTGAATTTATACTTCACTTTTGCCATAAAACCAATTTCTTTTTCCGAGATGTAACAAATTTAAGTAAATAATCTAACTTTGCAAGACTTTAAAAAATAGCCCGGTAGGCATCGTCACAAAAGTAAATGATTTATTGATTCTTAGTGTTTGATTGCCATTAAACCAGCACTTTTTAACAAATTTTAATTTATCAAGAACGATGGAGATAGATTCCAAAGCGATCAGGAAAGCATTCTTAGATTTTTTTATTTCGAAACAACACGCGATTGTTGATTCAGCACCAATGGTAGTTAAAAATGATCCAACCCTCATGTTTACCAATGCGGGTATGAATCAGTTTAAAGATATTTTCTTGGGTAATCAACCTGCCAAATCGGTTCGGGTAGCTGATACTCAGAAGTGTTTGAGGGTATCCGGCAAGCATAATGACCTGGAAGAAGTAGGGCATGACACCTATCACCATACCATGTTTGAGATGTTGGGTAACTGGTCGTTTGGAGATTATTTTAAGCAGGAAGCAATTGATTGGGCCTGGGAATTCTTACACGACAAAATGGGAATTCCAGCTGATCGCATGTATGCAACCGTTTTTGAGGGAAGCGAAGACGATAATCTGGAATTAGATATTGAAGCTCAAACAATTTGGAGGAAGCATTTACCCGAAAATCGCGTATTGAATGGAAACAAAAAAGATAACTTTTGGGAGATGGGGGACACTGGTCCCTGTGGTCCATGTTCTGAAATTCATGTGGATATTCGAAATGACGAAGAACGAGCAAAAATCGCCGGAGCTGAATTGGTAAATAAAGACCACCCCCAGGTAATCGAAATATGGAACCTTGTTTTCATTCAGTTTAATAGGAAAGCTGACGGGCGCCTGGAGGAACTTCCTGCAAAGCATGTGGATACGGGAATGGGATTCGAGCGTTTGTGTATGGTTTTGCAAGGAAAGCAATCCAATTATGACACGGATGTGTTCCAACCGGTTATCACTGAAATTGGCAAGTTGTGCAACAAGAAATATGGCGAAAACGAAAAGGATGATATTGCCATGCGCGTGATCGCAGACCATTTGCGTGCGATTGCTTTTGCGATTGCAGATGGACAGTTACCTTCCAATAATAAAGCGGGTTATGTAATTCGCCGTATTTTGCGTCGTGCAGTTCGTTATGGTTATACTTTCCTTGGCTTCCGCGAGTCATTCATTAATAAGTTGGTAGAATCGCTGAAAAATAATATGGGTGATGCTTTCCCTGAATTGAAAGCTCAGCAGACATTGATAGAAAAGGTAATTAAGGAAGAAGAAGAAAGCTTTTTGCGCACGCTCGAAACCGGAATTCGCTTGCTGGATGATGTGATGGGCAAAGCTAAGAAAGAAAGCAAAACGGAAGTGGCTGGTAAGACTGCTTTTGAATTGTATGATACCTTTGGGTTTCCACTTGATTTAACAGAACTTATTCTTCGAGAGAATGGTTTGATAGTGAATCGCGCCGAGTTTGACGAGGAAATGGGAAAGCAGAAGGATCGTTCGCGCAATGCAGCTGCTCAGGAAACAGGAGATTGGATTGAGCTTAAGAAAATCGATGAGGTTAAATTTGTAGGCTACACCCAGTTGGAAGCTGATATTCAGATTGCCCGCTATCGTCAGGTAAAACAAAAAGACAAAGCATTTTTCCATTTGGTATTTGATCAGACTCCGTTTTATGGAGAATCGGGTGGTCAGGTTGGCGATACTGGTTACATCGAGGCCAATGGAATTAAAACAAGCATTATTGATACGCAAAAGGAAAATAACCTTACTGTTCATATTGCAAAAGAATTACCTGCTGATGCAACAGCCCAATTCAAAGCGGTGGTTAGCAACTCTAAACGCCGGTTGACTGCCAATAACCATACAGCAACACACTTGCTTGATCAGGCTTTGCGGGAAATCCTTGGAACTCATGTTGAGCAGAAGGGTTCATTGGTTAATGCAGAACATCTTCGTTTTGACTTTTCGCATTTCCAAAAAGTTAGTAAGGACGAATTGGACAAAATCCAAACTCGAGTAAATGAGTTGATTCGTAAAAATTATTCACAAGAAGAAAAGATTGATATACCGTTTGCTGCTGCGCAGGAAATGGGAGCGATTGCTCTTTTCGGTGAAAAATATGGTGACAATGTTCGGGTGATTAAGTTTGGTGATTCCGTTGAGCTTTGTGGTGGCACCCACGCACCGTCAACCGGACAAATTGGATCGTTTATGATTACTTCAGAAAGTGCGATTTCTGCTGGTGTTCGACGTATTGAAGCAATTACTGCAGATAAAGCAGAAGCGTTTATTAATAAAAATATGGATGAGCTTGCTGAAGTTCGTGGATTATTCAATAATACCAAGAATCTTAAAAGATCGGTAGAAGATTTGCTGGATGAAAATGCCAAATTGAAAAAGCAAATTGAAGCGTTTGAAAAGGAGGCTGCAGCTGGCATTAAGGATGAATTGAAGCAGAGAGTAAAACATTTGAATGGAGTCAATGTAATAGCTGAAAAGGTGGCATTGGATTCACCTCAGTCAATTAAAGATTTGGCTTTTCAGTTGAAAGGTGAAGTTGAGAATCTGTTTTTGGTTTTGGGTGCTGAAATTAATGGCAAACCAAGTTTGAGCATTATGATTTCTGATACTCTGGTGAAGGAAAAAGGACTGAATGCCGGCCAGATTGTTCGTGAAGCTGCCAAGGAAATGAAAGGTGGCGGTGGAGGACAGCCATTTTACGCAACTGCTGGTGGCAAAGATGTTGCTGGCATTGATGCTGCAATTGAGAAGGCTGTGACTTTTGTCGAATAGAAAATTTGAAAAACTATAATGTGAAAATCCCGGTCAATTTTGATCGGGATTTTTTATGGGTGCTGTGGATTTTACCCGCGAACTGAGCAGTGATTGCGAGATAGCTACAGCCCGGAATAATTTTTGTTATCTTTATAAAATCACCTCAATAATAATTACGATGAGTTATCAAAAAGATTATATTCTTCGAATGATTGAAATGATCGGTGATTTGATTGCCGGAATTCTAGGTTTGATAAAAAAGGGAAACTTTCAAAAAGCTGGTGATTCAATCGAGCAGGCTTACCAGGATTATTTAAAAGAAGATGCTGCATTTTTTCGAAGAATTAGTTTAGATGACCTGAATCAAAATTTAATTCAAGAGCATAATTACACCCACGATCATCTTGAGATATTAGCTGAATTATTTTACGCCGAAGCTGAATTATTGAATGCACAGAGCCAAACCAGAAGGAGTTTGGAGTTTTACGAAAAGTCTGTCAAACTGTATCAATTTGTTATTCAGGAAACTGAAACATTTTCAATTCAAAAGAATGAAAAAGTAGAATTACTTCAGCAGAAAATAGAGCAGCTGAAAAAACGTTCGAATTAGGGATTCATTTTTCTAAAAAAAAATCTACCAGGAACCTGATAGATTTTAACGATTTCAGATTTATCGAGTACAATTAAGTTGTTTTCTCTTTCTTGATGGTATTGCATCCAAAAGGTAGATATAACGGACACAAACTAATAATACTTGTTAACAGAAAAATACACCCTAAAACAAGTAAAACAATTCCCAGTGTTCCACTTATAACTTCTGTGTAATAAAGAATCGCAATTACAATGGCAATTATAGCCCTAACTGTACGATCTGCAATACCCATGTTCTTTTTCATAATTATTAGATTTTAAATGATGTAATCGCTTTTACAATTTTAGTAGCAATTTTGTTTCATTTACTATATTAAAATTGGTAAAACCTTCCCTGAACGCTTCCCCTGTGGAAGTAAATTTCAACTAATCTTGCTTATAAATGTTATTGGTAAAGAATTAATTTGAGATTGGTTTTAAGTTCCTTTTCAAATTAAATGTATTCGATCTAATAAATTTATACTGGCATTCTGATGAAGAAAATAATTCAATTCCTTGTTTCCACTTCTTTTATGGGTTTTTTATTGTTGGTTTTAGCATTCGCAATGGCCATTGCTACATTTATTGAAAGTAGTTATGGCACACCGGCTGCGAAGGCTCTGGTGTACAATACGACTTGGTTTGAACTGGTTTTTCTTCTATTGGGAATTAATATGGTCTATAATTTTTTTAGGTATCGTCAGTATCGTAAACAACGATTGACGGTTGGGATATTTCATTTATCATTTATTCTTATTGTTTTTGGTGCCGCTATAACACGGTATTATAGTTATGAAGGTGTTATGCACATCCGGGAGAAAACAAAAACCAATGAGATTATATCAACCGATACGTATTTTACGATTAATACGGAAGGGAAAGAAATTAAGAAGAGAGTTCTTTTTTCTGAATTGAGTTCAAAACAGTTTCATACGAGCTTTGAAGTCGGTGGGCAAAACGTTGAAATAAAAAGTATCGGGTTTGTAAAAGATGCTGTTCGTACACCAGTTGAACATCCATCTGGTGAACCGCTGGTGGATTTTGTGATTTCTGCTGGTCAGGGGATGCAGTCATTTACTTTCCGCGAGGGTGAGCAAATTAATCTGGGGCCGTCGACCATTGGGTTTGAGACAAGTTCGAACCTTGAATTTTCAACAGATGGAGAAAAGCTTTTTGTGGAAGCCGATCGTGATTTGGAGATCCGATCCATGGGAGGGGAAGAACCAGAACAATTAAGTGCCAATACAAAAGCCGAATTATTGCCAATGCATTTGTATGCATTTGATAATTACCTTGTTTTAATAAAAAAATTCTATGCAAAAGGAATAATGCGCGTTACAAGAGGGGCGCCGGAAAGTTCAATTGAAGATGCAGTTGTCGTTGAGGTTTCTGATGGACAGCGAAAGCAGGTTGCGAATGTATTTGGTCGCGATCGTCAAGTTGGTGACCCAATTTCAGTAAAAGTAGGCGGAACTTCTATTGAATTGACTTATGGATCGAAAATACTGAATTTGCCATTTTCTCTTTACCTCGATGATTTTCAATTGGAACGATACATAGGTTCGGATAGCCCATCCTCATTTGCAAGCGAAATTAAACTGATTGATGACGAACGAAATATTAATAGAGATTTTCGGATTTTTATGAATAACACGCTAA
Source organism: Sunxiuqinia sp. A32 (assembly GCF_052690465.1). NCBI lineage: Bacteria > Pseudomonadati > Bacteroidota > Bacteroidia > Marinilabiliales > Prolixibacteraceae > Sunxiuqinia > Sunxiuqinia sp. A32. The sequence continues at coordinate 230,924 of NZ_JBQYLI010000006.1, read as the reverse complement.
AATATCGAGGTTATCGTTTTTACCAGTCATCATATGATCAGGACGAACTGGGTACGGTTCTTTCGGTAAATAAAGATTTTCTTGGAACGGCAGTAACTTATCTTGGCTATTTGTTGCTGGCTTTGGGGATGATTTTCTCGTTATTTAATAAGAATTCTTATTTCCAGTTTAAAGTTCGTCATCTAAAGCAAATGGGCAAAACCAAAGCTGTTGTTGGTTTGGTTGCCGTGCTGCTCTTTTCAGGATCGGTTCGTGGAAATGAATTATCTACAGCTGGTATTCCAAGTTTGGAAGAAGATTTGGTGACCGACTTTTCAGAACTTTGGGTGCATGGACGAGATGGCAGAATCGAACCCATGTCAACACTGTCTAGTGAGATCTTAAGGAAATTAACTCGTAAGTCAACATTGGATGGAAAGTCATCGGATGAGGTTGTTCTAAGCATGAACTTGTACCCCGAACTTTGGAAAACGGTTTCATTTATCAAGATTGATAAAGAAATTGCAGGGAATCTAAATATTCGGAAGAAATACGCTGCAATTATTGATCTGTTTGATGAGGAAGGTAATTACCGTATTTCAGAGAAAGTGAAGGATGCATTTGCAAAAGCTCCTGCTTTTAGAAATAAGTTGGAAAAAGAGTACATTAATCTTGACGAGCGGATTAATATTTGTTTCATGGTTTTCAATGGAAATCTGTTGACATTTTTTCCTCCTGCCAATCAGCGCGATGCGTGGTGGCCCGCGGGAAGTAATCCTACCGGAATTCCAGAGCCTGATTCGCTATTTGTAAATCGGAGTTTTGATTTGCTGAAAGAAGCAATGAATCCCGGGAGTCAGATTCAGCCACGGCAGATTATTGCCACAGTTGCGTCTTATCAGAAAAAATTTGGGAGTGATATCCTTCCATCGGAACAAAAGAAGGCGTATGAAATTTTCTACAATGAATTTCAACCATTGAAGAAAGTATTTCCCTGGTATTTGCTGGTGAGTTTCACATTGTTGGTGGTCATGTTTGTCAATATTTTCAGGCAGAAAAACTTAAGCAAATATGCTAATTGGACTTTTCTGGGCTTAATTACAGTTATTTTTCTCGTGCATACCGGTGGCCTGATATTGCGCTGGTACATCTCCGGACATGCTCCATGGAGTAATGGCTACGAGTCAATGGTGTATATTGCCTGGGCAACCATGTTGTCCGGTTACATTTTTGGCAGAAAATATCCGATGGTTATCGGCACAGCTGCATTCCTTGCAGGAATCACTTTGTTTGTGGCTCACCTAAACTGGATGAACCCTGAAATCACACACTTGGTTCCCGTGCTGAAATCTTATTGGTTATTAATCCATGTTGCTATTATTACTGCCAGTTATGGTTTTATTGGCTTGAGTGCCATTCTGGGCCTTTTGGTTCTTATTTTATATGCATTAATGAATGCGAAGAATCGCTTAAATGTCGATCATTTTATTGAGCAGCTGACAACAATAAGTGAGCTAGCTGCTACGCTTGGACTTTACATGCTAACCATTGGAACATTCCTCGGAGGAGTTTGGGCTAATGAAAGCTGGGGCCGTTATTGGGGGTGGGATCCGAAGGAAACCTGGGCACTGATTACGGTTTTAATTTATGCTTTTGTCGTACATATGCGATTGATCCCTTCATTAAAAGGACGATACAATTATAACCTTGCCAATGTTATCGGATTTAGTTCGGTATTGATGACCTATTTCGGAGTGAATTACTTCCTGTCAGGTTTGCACTCATATGGTAAGGGATCAGCTGATGGAGTTCATTGGGCAGTTTATGTTTCAGCAATATTGATTGTTGGACTCATACTCGTTTCCTACTTTAAATTCAAGCGGTTTGAAGAAGTAGCCGAATAGAATAATAGATTAAAAAAATCGATAAAAAATTCATAACACGCATGTTGCTAGTATGTTGTGATTATTTGAAATTATTCCAAATAATCGATTTGTTGTTCAGAACAGATAACTGTAAACATTTGGACTTCCCCTAAATGCTATCTTTGTTTCAATTAAGGGTATAAATCAAATCTAAACTTATGAGTATTGACGTTAGAAGGACGTTTGATCTTCTCGAACGTTGTGAGAAAAATTTTCCTCGTGAAGATTGCTTGGGAGGCAAAAGAGATGGGGAATGGTATACTTACTCAACTTCTGAGTACAAGGAAAATTCGCATTACTTTGCACTGGGAATGATGGCTCTGGGGCTGCAAAAAAGTGATAAAGTTGCTACAGTTACCACCAATCGACCAGAATGGAACTTTGTAGATATGGGGCTTTCAATGGGTGGTTTTGTTCATGTCCCTATTTATCCTACAATTAGTGAAGAGGAATATAAGTTCATTTTGGAACACGCTGACGTAAAATACATCATTGTTGGTGACAAGAAATTATACGAGAAACTAAATCCAATTGTCAGTGAGATTCCATCCATCAAAGAAATATACTCATTTGAAGGTGTCGATGGTTGCAAGCATTTTAATGAAATATTGAAACTTGGGAAAAGTAAGCAAGTTGAATTAATAGATGAATTGGAGAAAATTAAAGAATCTGTCTTACCCTCGGATTTGGCGACATTGATTTATACTTCAGGAACTACCGGTGTTCCAAAAGGAGTCATGTTAACTCAGGAAAACCTGGTGTCAAATTTCGTAACGCATTCAAACATGCATCACTTGGGGAAAGATCACCGAGTGATCAGTTTTCTTCCACTTTGCCATGTTTATGAGCGGAGCGTGAATTACCATTTTCAGTACAAAGGAATGGGGATTTACTACGTTGGAAATCTGGGGCAAATTGTAAATGCAATTAAGGAAATCAAACCTCATATGTTTAACTCCGTTCCTCGTTTGTTGGAGCGTGTTTATGACGGATTTGTATCAAAAGGGAAGGAGCTATCCGGAGTTAAAAAGGTGATTTATTTTTGGGCACTTAAGCTGACCAGACATTTTGAATACAATAAAAAATATAACCTGTTTTTGAAGTTGAGGATTCGACTTGCTGATAAATTGATATACTCTAAATGGCGTGATGCACTTGGAAATAACATTGTTTATGTGGTTTCAGGTGGTGCAGCCCTACAGCCTCGCATAGCAAGGGTACTCGGTATGGCGGGAATGTATACGCTGGAAGGTTATGGGTTGACCGAAACTTCGCCCGTTATTGCAGTGAACAATCCGGCTACAGGCGAAATGAAAATTGGCACGGTTGGTCCGATTTTGGAAAATGTGGAAGTAAAAATAGCTGATGATGGCGAAATTCTTTGCAAGGGGCCAAGTGTGATGCAGGGGTATTATAAAGCTCCGGATTTAACAGCTGAAGTTATTGATGAGGAAGGTTGGTTTCATACAGGTGATATCGGAATTCTGGAAGAAGGGAAATATCTGAAGATTACCGATCGAAAGAAAGAAATGTTTAAGATGTCGGGAGGAAAATACATTGCTCCGCAAATGATTGAAAATAAGCTGAAAGAGTCATTTTTTATTGAGCAGGCGATGGTGATTGGCAGCAATGAAAAGTTTGCGAGCGCATTAATTTCTCCCAATTTTGAGTATTTGCATGACTGGTGTTCTCAGCATAAAATTCACTTTCGTGATAATGAAGAGTTGGTTGGAATTTCCGAAGTAACTGCCCAATATCAAAAAGAAGTGAGTCTGATTAATAAAGAGTTGGGTGATCATGAGCAAATAAAACGCTTTCGGTTGGTTTGTGAAGAATGGACACCACAAAATGGAGAACTTTCACCTACCTTGAAATTGAAGCGGAATTACGTCGCTGAAAAATATGCTCATATCATTGAAGATATTTATTCGGTATCCAAGCAAAGCCAGTCAAATGGTGGCCTCTTGAAAAATCTCCGGTTCGATATGGGGGAGTTGCGGAAGCGCTTGAAGTTTTAGTGAATTTACCAATCCATTTTTGTCATTTCATCAACAATTGCAAAAACCACGGGGCATATTTCACAATTTTTCTTGCTTAGATTGAGGATTTGATAAAAGCGTTTGCGATCGGTGTGCGGGTACTCACGGCAGGCTCGCGGTCTATTTTCGTATACGCAACAATAGTTGTCCGCCATCAAAAAAGGGCAGGGGATTTCTTTAAAAACGTAATCATGATCTTCATCCATATAAAGATGCTGGTCAATAAAATCAATGGCTTTTTGTTTTTGAGACTTGGCGAGCCGCTCTGCGTCCTTGTCGGTCACAATTGGACTAATGCTGGAACAACAGTTAGCGCAATCCAAACAGTCAAATTGATCAAAAGCTTCCTCGTGCAATTGATGTACAACCTGATCTAAATTTTTAGGTTTTTTCTTTTTAAGTTTTTGGAAAAGCATCGAAAAATCCTGCTTTCGATTAGCAGTCATTTCTTTCAATTCTTTAGGCTTGAAATACCGGATATTTTCCATTTTTACGCTTTTTACGTTTTAACTGAGCCAGGAATAGTCCAGCTATTACAATCCCAATTCCTATCATCTTCTGCAGGTTTAATCGATCACCCAAAATGAAAAACGCTAGAATAGCCACGAAAACGGGAATAATATTAATGAACATGCTCGATTTATTTATTCCGATATGACGAATGCTATAGGTGAAAAAGATGAATGCCAAGATTGACGCAAAGATGGCCAGTTTCACAATAGCCATAAATGCTTCTTGATTAAACGGAGTTTGAAAAGTTAGTGACGATTCGAAAATCAACCAAAAAGGAAGGAACATAAAGACTCCAAATAAATTCTGGTATCCAATAATGGTATAACCGTTATAATCGCCAGTTAATTTTTTGAGGATGATTGCATAACCAATGGTTGACAAAACGGCAATAAATTCGAGTGCAACACCAAGCGGTGAAGCATCCAATCCAAAAGAACTGTCGAAAACAACCAGGCTAACTCCCATGAATGAAATCAATAGTCCAATGAAATTGCTCCAACTCAGTTTTTCCTTATGAAAGTACCAGGCTGCAATAGGAGTAAACAAGGGGATGGTGGCAACAATAACTGCTGCCACGGTTGAAGAAACATACTTCAATCCATAACTTTCACCCATAAAATACAGAAAGGGTTCAAAAAACGAAAGTAAGATCATCCAGCCGATGTCTTCTCTTTTTATCGGTTGTAGTTTTCGTATTAACTTGGCAACCGCAAACATGATAACCGCAGATAATGATAGTCTGATCAAAATCACCGTCATTGGTTCGTAGGCGATATAAGCCACTTTAAACCAGACAAACGAAAAGCTCCAAAAGAACATTGCGATTAGAGCTGCTCCGTAATATTGCAGAGTTTTGTTTTGCATTGATAGAATTATGAAGCCACAAAATTAGCTATTAATCTAAAGCAAAACTATAAGCTGGAAGATACCTTACGACCTTTTTTTATGATTGAAATCAGAATAAAAACAACTAGAGAGGCGGAAATTCCAAAGATGTTTGCATCCAGATTAAAAGGTAATTTGGGATTGAGTATGATAAGGATTAATGAAGTACCTCCCCCGATAATCATAGACCAAAAAGCTGCAATTGATTTACTATTGGGTGAAATGATTGCAGCCATAACTGGAATAAACAAACCAGACACCATGAAGGTGTATGAATAAAGCATCAACTCTAAAACATTGGGCATTTTTATGGCAATAAGTAAGGCCAATATTCCAATGATGAGTGTTAAAATTTGAGAAAACCTCAAACTTCCGGGGTGGTTGTGTCTCTTTAGAATATCGGTAAGAACATTGCCGGATGCGGCCATTAAACAACTATCTGCCGTAGACATGATTGCTGAAAAATAAGCAGAAAGAACGATTCCGGTTAACCCTACAGGGAGAACGGTTTTTAGAAGGAGCGGCAAGCCCATTTCAGAATCGATAGCATCGCCTGGCGCAAAGCCTGAAGAAATAAACATACCATCTTCAAAAGCGACGCGTGCAAATAGACCCAATAAAACACCGGTGAAAGCCATGAGGGGATATTCAAATAGTCCAGCGATGAACCATGCTCGTTGTGCTGTTTTTTGATCACGCGCCGCATAGATTCGCTGGTAGAGAGTCATTCCGATAAACCAGATGGGAATAATGGTGATCATCCAGTTGACAATCTGCTGCCAGCTAACATTTGTCAGCGAGAGGAATTCATGTGACAGATCGTTTCGAACTGCTTCAAATCCACCAACTGCTTGGTAGCAAAGTGGAAGTCCTACAAATAGAAGTCCACCCATTAAAACAATCCATTGGATTGTGTCGGTGTAGATTACTGCTTTAAGTCCGCCCATTACAGTGTACACGACAGCAATTACACCCATCACCAGTAACGCTTGGTTAAGCGATAAGGAGGGGAAAGTTGCTGACGCGAGTTTTGCACCTGCCAATACCTGCGAGCTTGTAAAACCGAGGTATCCAATGGCTGATATGATCCCTGCAATAAGGGCAACTTGCTTGTTATAGGTACTCGCCAAAAATTGAGGGAACGATAAAAAATTGAATCTGCGAGAAAGCGTATGAACTCGTGGAATTAGAATGACTGCTGCCAGCCATGCCCCAATTAAACCACTAAAAAGCAGCCAGCTTCCGGATATTCCCATTAGAAATCCTAGTCCGCCAAGGCCAATGGAAAAGCCGCCACCAACGTCAGTTGCAACCACAGAAAGTCCAATATGTAGGCTGCTCATTTGTCGTCCTCCAACAAAATAGTCTTCAGTATCTTTATTCTTTTTTAGGAAATAGAATCCTACACCTAGCATGGACGCCAGGTAAATACCAAAAATGGTAAAATCAATCCAATGCATTAAGCAGGCTTAATTATTTAATGTGAAGTAAGGTGGTTCTTCTGTGTTTCTGGTGATATCTTTAGCCATCAGGTTATTGATTGTTTTGGAGCCATTTTGATAACTTAGTTTTAATTTCATCAATATGTCACCAAGCAGGCATTTGCCATTTTTCCTGATTAATTCAATAATATCCCGCTCTGTGTCATTACTAAATTCTATTGGTTTGGTTTTTTCTTTAGTCATATATTATTTGTATTTATAAGGTGTGGCTGTTACTGGGATCTCCCTGTTATTGTCAGCCAGCTCAAAACGCTTGCAATTTTTCCATCCTTTGTAATTCCGGTTACAAAACACGTTTTTGATAATAAAAAAGTTGATCCCTTTTATTTTCAATGTTCCTTGATATACAGGACAATCGCTGGCGTATGGGCAAAGTCGCCCTAGGTATCTTTCTACTGGCATGGCTACAATGGTTTATAATATACATTCATACTTTCAATTTTTCCGGAAATATTGGTGTTGTTAACCAATGTCCCTGAATAACTATAACCCATATTCAGGAAGGTTTTGTTCATTCCGGGTGATTGAAGGCGTGCAATAGTGTATAAGGTTTTGATTTTTTTTTGTTTCATTTTTACTTCCATTTCCCTTAATAGAAACTCAGCAAGCTTTTTGCCGCGATACTCTGGAAGTACAGCAAAATCAGTCATTTCTGCATTCAGGTTTTTGTGATCCATTTCTGCTGAAGATAAGCCGATTAGCTTGGCGTTATGCCAGACGCCATAATACTCAACGTCGCCTTCTTTTATTGTTTCTTTGAGGTGGTTCACATCGTGAATTGGGAATGGATAGGTCGCAAAAACACGTTTATATATTTTACTGGCGTCTTGAACTTGATTCGCTTCCAGTTTTTTAATTTGAAAATCTTGATCAAGTTTCTGCAGCCCATTTGAGCTGATGTCCTTCATCAAACTGCTTAATACAGACAAAGCCTCATTGTTCCCTTTTGCTCGATTTGCATCCAGATATTTTGCCATGAAATATACATCTTCCTGTGCCTTGAAAAAGTGGGGAATTGTGGCCTCCATTTTGTAATTATCTAACAGAAACAGCGGCAAGACGCTGGATGGAATTTTTGCAAATATTTTTGTATAACCGTTTTTTATTGCAAGTTCGGAGAGTAAACTCAATATTCCATCACCGTCCTTTTTATCGTATTTCATCAGATAAATCCGGTCGTTAAACTTTCCATGTTGAATGGTTGAATTTCCGAGTTTTTCAATTTTATCTGTCATGCTCTTCTCTTCGTTGATGTCTTTCATTGTCTTCAGGAATTAATGAAATAGACTCATTCGAGTCAGAAAGTAATTTTTCAATTCCCATCGAAGTTATTTCTTGACTTTCCTCCAGGTTTAATTCCAAATTGCAGTTTTCGCAGTCACGGTCACAAAATATATTTTCATAATTGTCTGGTTCTTTGTATGTTGTGATAACCCCCTCGTAGTTGCGGAGTACCACTTTGTGCGTTGACCACGAGATAATATAATTTGGCATGATTGGAATTTTTCCTCCTCCGCCTGGTGCATCAATTACATAGGTAGGAACTGCAAAACCACTGGTGTGTCCAATCAAGCTTTCCATAATCTCAATTCCTTTTCCCACAGGTGTGCGAAAATGTGAAAGTCCTTCCGAAAGATCACATTGGTATAGGTAGTAGGGGCGTACCCGGTTGTGAACAAGCTTTTGAACCAATTTCTTCATGATTCGGGGGCAGTCATTAACATTGGCGAGCAATACTGTTTGGTTTCCTAGAGGAAAACCTCCATCTGCTAGTTTTCTCAAAGCTTCTTTTGCTGAAGCTGTCAGTTCTCTCGGGTGATTGAAATGGGTGTTAATCCAAAGTGGCTGGTATTTTTTTAGAATGTTTACCAGATCGTCAGTAATTCGGTACGGGAGAACAACAGGCATTCTAGTTCCTATGCGAACAATTTCGACATGAGGAATTGCAGTTAGCTCGTTTAATAGCCAATCTATTTTGCTGTCAGGTAACATAAATGGATCACCTCCAGATAGTAACACATCTCGAACTTGAGGGGTGGCTTTTATATATTCAATACCCTTTTGGAGTTGTTCTTTGGATGGAATGAAATCCTGATCGCCGACTTTTCTTTTTCTGGTGCAGTGTCTGCAATACATTGAACAGATATTACTTACATGAAAAAGCACCCGGTCTGGATAGCGGTGAGTAATACCTTCTACCGGACTATCATGTTCCTCAGATAATGGGTCGTTTAATTCATTGTGCAGGACAGTTAGCTCATTGACTGAAGCAAACGACTGTATAAATACAGGATCGTTTTGATAATTTTCACTGGATATTAGAGATGCATAATAAGGGGTAATGGATAGTGGAAATTTGTTTAGGGTTTGTTCCAGTCGAATTTTCTCATCCAAGTGAAATTTAATACCTGTTAGTTTTTCAAAGGATTCAACTGTTTTAATTGAGTTTTTCAATTGCCATTTCCAGTCTTTCCAGTTTGAAATGTTTGATCCAGGTTTAATTCTACTCGCGATGTCTTGCTGTGCCTCATTAAAAATCTTCATAATGTCTCAAATAGTTTCTATAGGAACAAAAATACTCTTTTAAAATAAGGTCACAAAAATGTGATCGATCCAAAAATCCCATAAAGTAAGGAGATTCGGCTGTATTTTAATGACTATGAAATACTTGAGGTGTATTTTGTTTTGTTGTAGTTTTATGGCTGAATATCAGTAGGATCATCGATCATGATCATCGGGGAAGCTTCCAGATCTTCTATATCAAGCAGTGAGACAAGGGTATTCAGACTTTCTGTAATCTGTTTTAATTTTTCATCGTTAAGAAATTGCAATTTTTTGCTAAGTTGTTCGTGTAGAAGCGATGGGATCCTGTCTAATAGGTCAGCACCTTTTGAAGTTAGTACGATATTTACAACCCGTTTGTCTCCAGATTTTGGTAATCGGGCAAGTAGTGTTTTCTTTTCCAGTCGATCAATAATTCCGCTTACAGTGCTCGAATTTAAATTCAGAAATTTTCTTATTTCACCTTGTGTAGATTGAAAATTGGACGAATCTTTTAGATAATTTAAGCATAAAACCTGTGGAATGCTTACACCGTATTCTTTTTGAATTTTTTTTGACTCCAAATTAATGGAGCGAACAATACGCCTGATTTTGATTAAAATTTCTGTGGTGTCCATTTCTTAACTGGAAAGTTTCTATGGAACAAAAATAGATTTTTTTTTGAATGAGGGATTGCTTCTGAATGAAAAAAGCCGGAAGGTTGCTCTCAACTTTCCGGCATAGTCACTAATTGGTAAAAGCAGACTTAGAACTTCCCGAATTTAAATACCAATCCTGCAGAGAAACCATTCAGGATATCCGGGTCGGTATTAATCATTTCAATATCAGAGGTAAAGCGATAACTTGCAGTTGCAGCCATTCTGAAGTGACGCGTCATGTTAAATTCCAATTCAACAGCTGGTTCAATCACAAAAAAGACATCTGAACTTTCATTGTCAGACCACCAATAATCCCAATGGTTGTGATTTTCGATATAGGCTACACCACCAACACCAAAAAGAACCGGGAATGATAAGTGGACAGGTAGTTTTGATCCGATAATGGGTTCGATAAAGAGACCACCGTAGCCACCGGCAAGGTTGTAATCTAAATCATTTTCTAAAATATTGTGGTAATTAATGTCATTGACAAAACCATTTCCACCTAATCCAATTGCAAAGGAATGATCGATGATCCAACCTCCACGGGCTCCCATATTAAAGGCATCTTTGCCATCAATTTCTGAATAGCTGAAGCTTATTGCTCCGTAACCACCATTTGACTTTCTTTTTGAAAAAATGGTGTTTATTTCTTCCTGATCACGGTAATCATTCTGTGCGGATACAACCTGAGCACAAAGGGCGATGATGAGTAATATTGCAAATTTTTTCATGTTTTCTATTGTTTAATTGTTTGTTAAAAGACGTATTTTACTGTAAAGGCGAAATCGAATGGATGAAGCTGAAAGAAGTTCTTTCCAAAAAGATTGAAATAGGGTTTCACTTCAAAACCTACTGAAATTGGGACTTCCCAAAAGGTGTATTCCAGCGCACCTAATCCATCGAGACCGACAACTGGCCCTGATCGTTTTTCGAAATAGTAAGGAGAATGTACTGTTTCGTATGGATCATAAGCATTCCATCTTTCATAGCCCACATGGATACCATAACCGTAAATAAAGTTTAATTGGTCGGTGAAATCGAATAAGCCGGGTTGATGAAATTCTTTAAGTCCGGTAAGCTGAATTCCCCGGTTTCGAGTGCTAAGCAAAACTTTGTAAGAATTCAGTTCATTTGCATAAGCCCGATATTCAAAACCTGAGGAAAACCCGCCTCTGATTCCTACTGCACGTGGGTGTTCCTGTCCCTTACTTGCAAGGGTGACTAAGCATAAAAGACTTAAAAAGATAAAATTTTTCATACTACGTATTAATTATCATTGATTACTTTTCCTGAACCGGAAATGTGACTGTGTACATCTGGAGTGTTTACAAACAAGACATTCCCACTACCGGAAATACTTGCATCAATCGTATTTTCAACATTAACATACATATTGCCACTACCGGAGATTGTTGCATTGCAAAACTGCTGTTCCAGATCGTAAGCGAGAATCTTTCCTGATCCGCTTACCACCATATCAGTTTCGGATGCGAATCCATTCAACCTAATTTTTCCTGAACCTGAAATTTTCGCATCTAATGTGATGACATCCACATTACTTTCCACCTGGCCAGATCCGGAAACATTCACGGAGAAATGATTGCCTTCATAGCTTCCTGTGTATATGTAGCCGGAGCCACTAAGGCTAACTTTGTTTAATTGTGGAGTGGTAACAAAAACTTCCATTGGTAAATGATTGTGCAAAGCGTGGATGCCACTTGTTCGAATTTTTAGTTTGTCCCCATCAATATCTGTTACAATGTATGGTTGCAAATTCGATTCTGCAGTTACCTCGATGTGGTAGTCATCTCCAGGAATAACATGCACAATAAACGAGCCGCTGGAGCTGACTTCGTCAAAACTACTTGCCCAACGTGTTTCCGTGCTTTCAATTCCATTTCCGTTAACACCGATATCTTCGAGACAGGAGGACATGCCTAAAAATAAGGACATAGCAGTGGCCAGCATGATTGTTTTCTTTGTTTTCATGACTAATAAATTAAATTGTTTTCTGATTTAAAAAGCTTGTGCTAATTTGTTTCTGTGTTCTGTTTTTAGAGACAAGCTTTTTTTATAAGGGTTGCAATTCTTCTAAGAAAAAATCGATTTTTTTAATTAGTTTCTATGGTTACTTTTCCAGATAAAGCATTGATGTAGAGTTTTTCATCAACTTCGGTGTCGGTTCCAAATTTTCCTTTCAGCCTTGTGGTTCCATCTTTTGAGTCAATCTCTTTTCGTTCCTGCACATCCATCTCGCGGGTTAAATCCAGATCTGCTTTTGTCTCTCTGATCTCAAATCCAAAATTTGAATCGGTGGAAAAAAACAGATTGATATCTGTTGATTTTGATTCGATGTAAATGTTCTCAAAGTCAACAGCTGTATTTTCAATTTCAAGGTCGCCATAAGTGAATCGAAGGGTTGCACGTTTTAATAGATCTGAAATTCGAATATTTGAAAAATTTGCATCGGCTTCCAGCAAGCCTATTTGTTTTATCCGGAATTTATCTCTTCTGGAGTCAACCGTTAAATCGGCAATTTCTATAATCTCAATTTCCGACGACTTTCCTGAATAGCGTATTTGATTTCCTTGCTTGATATAAATGTCACTATAGTTTGATTCAACTCTGCCGTAACTTAATGAGTTTATTGTTGCATCGGCAAAGTTCAGGTTGATAGTCGTTTTTGCATTAAGGTTGTGCGCTTTCAATTTTCCATTACTTAAGCTGATTTCTGCTTCGCCTTCATAATCATCGATATAAATGTCACCAAATTTATTTTCGACTTTTAGCGGATTGGTTGCCGGTAACCAAACTTTATAGTCAATTTCAATGCTTCCATCAGTTTGCAAAAGGGTTTCCTTGAATTTCAAAAATTCACTTTCCAGCTGACTACGATTTTTATCTGCAATGGTACGTGCAATCAAGTAGTGCTGGCTTTCGGTAAAGTCGAAATCGATATTGTCAAGGGCTTTGTCCAACTTCGTGCTTTTTTTCTCTTCAACCCTCATCTTCACCTCAATAACCACTGAGTCCTTCTTCCATGTGATTAATTCAATTTTACCGTACTTATTGGCGATTTCAATACTTTTCCCTGGCGTAACCTTAAACCGTTTGGTAAATTCTTTCGTTTCTGTAAACTGCGCCTGAGCAGTCACACTTCCGGCAAGTAGTGCGACGAGTATAAAAATCAAATGGCGACTAAGCTTATTCATTGTTATATTTTTAGCAATTAATTTGTTCAAGTACATCATCAACCAGTTTCATTCGAAAGCGGTTGTTTTCTATCATAGCTTCAATGACCTCTTTGTTGGAAACGTTTTCTTTCAGGTCTTTTTTGAGTTCCTGATACATGCCTTCCAATTCCAGTAAATCATTTTCAACTTCCATCTCCAATTCAGGAACTAACTTGTAGCACTTGCGAATCTCTTTCAATTTTCCGCTAACCTGCTGTGCATAATAGGCTTCAGCTTCAATTAATTCTCTAACTTCCGGATCTGCATCAGCTGCCAGCCGCAAACGATCAGATGGCGAGACCAATGATTTTACAATTACTCCGGAACTAATTATCACAATGGCCAATACAGCTGCTACTTGCAACCAACGAGACTTCATCCAATGTTTTTGTTCCTTCTTATGAAGTTGTTGATTCAATTTCCCCCAAACTTCTGGTGACGGGCTGTGGATGTCGAATGACTCCTTGTTTCCCCTCACAAATGATTCTAAACGATCTTCCTTCATGCTGTTTGCATTTGTTGGTTCCTTAATATTTCCTGCACCCTGCGTTTTGCCCGCATATATTGCGATTTTGAAGTAGATTCGGTGATTCCCAGAATGGTCGAGATTTCACCGTGGTCATATCCTTCAAGCAGGTAAAGAGAGAAAACGATCCTGCCTCCTTCCGGAAGTTCCTCCATGGCTTTGAGGATTTCTTCGGCTGTGAGTTTCACGGCATCCGTTTCTTCTTCGGACGGCGCATGATCGAAAATTTCTTCACAAAACACCAGATCAATTTTTCGCTTTTTAATAGCGTTAATGCATGAGCGAATGGCGATGGTTTTTATCCAGGTTCCAAAACTTGATTCATAACGGAAACTATCCAGTTTTGAAAAAGCCTGTAGAAAAACTTCCTGCAACATGTCTTCAGCATCTTCGCGATTATTCATCATGCGGTAACACACGTTGAACATGGCTTTGGCATAGAGCTCGTAAAGCTGGAACCGTGCACGGTCGCTACCACGTTTGCAGTCCTCGATCAGGTGTTGATGTATGAATGCCGCTTTTCCCAATTTTAGTTCTGTTTTCGCTATTACTGACAAGAAAAATGTTGCAGGGTTGCAAGGATGATTAAAAATATTAAAAAAATAGTAGAGAATTTTGTTTTTCGGAATTAAATAGAAATGCATAACCGGAATATGGCGACGAACGAACAAGATTTGATCATTGCTTGTTAAGCTGTTGATAACCAAATTGGATAGTCATGAAGAAATACTTGTTAGCGATCGTGTTTGTAGTATACATTCAAGCTGTTTTTGCACAAGATTATGCGTTGAATCAATTAGAGAAATCACCTCGTCATCATGAGTGGGTAAAAGTGAAAGCAGGAGAAAGAGAAGTGAGTTGTTTTATTGCTTTTCCTGAGATTTCAGGTAAAGCAACGGTGGTAATTGTTATTCATGAAAATCGAGGACTGACAGACTGGGTGCGTAGTTTTGCTGATCAAATTGCACAAGCAGGTTATATAGCAATTGCTCCAGATTTGTTGTCAGATTTTTCCGAAGCACATCAAAAGACCAGTGATTTTCCGACTTCCGATGAAGCCAGAAACGCCATTTACCAATTGAATGCGGATCAGGTGAAAAATGATTTGAATGCAGTGCAGGCATATGCGACGAATATCAAAGCAAGTAATGGAAAAACTGTATCCATTGGTTTCTGTTGGGGAGGATCGCAAAGTTTTCAATTTGCTACCTACAACAATCAACTAAAGGCAGCAATGGTCTTTTATGGAAGTGCGCCGGACGATGAGTCTCAGATTGCTGAAATTAATGCGCCGGTATATGGGTTTTACGGAGGCGATGATGCCCGCATAAATGCTGGAATCGCTGACACTGAAGAATCAATGAAGAAGTTTGGCAAGTTTTATGAATATGAAATTTATGAGGGTGCTGGTCATGCTTATATGCGCCGAGGAGATGATCCGGCCGATGAGTCTCCTAATAAAACTGCCCGGAATGAATCGTGGGTGCGGTTGAAACGAATTCTGGAAGGAATTTGAATTGGAAATGCGGGAGTATTATTCTTCCGCTAACTTGAAAATTTCATCCAGTTCATAAACGAAATGGCCTTCTTTTATTCCTTCATAAGTTACTGAGTTGATCATTGCCTGTGCTACAATATGATCTTTTATTGGACGATACTTTTTAAACAAATATTGGGTTAACCAACGGCTGATGGTTAAGGAGATAGATTCTGTAATTCTTTTTTCTTTTCTGTTTCCAGTTAAAATAGAAGGCCTAAGAATTGTTATTTTAGTGAAGTTCAGTTTGGAAATGTCATCTTCCAATTCTCCTTTTATTCTGCTGTAAAATAGTTTTGAATTTGCGTTTGCGCCGGCAGATGATACTAAAACATAGTTTCTGATTCCATTTTTAGAAGCAGCTTTTGCTACCATATATTGAAATGTGTAATCAACCAAATATTGTTTTTCTTTGCTCCCAGCAGTTTTCAGAGTGGTTCCGAGTGTCGAAAATAATACGTTGCCGACAATCTGGTCCTCCCAGTCTGCAATATTCTCAAAGTCAACAATTTTCTCTTCAAGCTTTGGATGCTTAAAAGTTGTAGTACTTCGGGAGAAAACTAACACACGTTCAAAATTATTGTCATCCAATAATAATCTGACTAATTGGCTTCCAACCAATCCGGTTGCTCCGATAATACAGGCCTTGAGATTCATGTTGTCGTTATTTTATAAAGAGAAGTGTTCCTTGATCTATAACCCAAATAAATGACATTTTTTATCAGCAAGCAAATCATTGAAAGGTAAACTTTTAGGATGGTATCTTGTTTCTAATTTTTATCCAGTTCAATATAAAATTGTTCTCAAAACCAATAAACTAAAACTGAACAGAGATGATAAACAAGATTCACAGTTTAGGTGGTTACATCCACGAGTATCAAAAGAGTATTGCAAATCCACAGGCATTTTGGGGTCAGCAGGCGGAATGTTTTTATTGGCATAAACGTTGGGATCGTGTGTTGGAGTGGGATTTTGCAAGTCCATCAATCAAATGGTATGTAAATGGAAAACTGAATCTCACCGAAAATATTTTCGAACGTAATTTATACACTCATGGCGACCAAGAAGCAATTATATGGGAGCCAAATGATCCAAATGAAGAGACAAGAACTCTGACCTATTCGGAACTTTTTAAAGAAGTAAACAAGTTTGCAAATACCTTAAGAAGGCTGGGGGTGCATAAAGGTGATCGAGTGGCAATTTATATGCCGATGCTACCGGAATTAGCAATAGCACTGTTGGCTTGCGCCAGGATTGGAGCGATTCATTCGGTTATTTTTGCGGGCTTTTCTGCTCACGCGTTATCTGAAAGGATGAATGACGCAACTGCTAAAGTATTGTTAACCGCTGACGGTGGTTATCGTGGATCAAAAGTTACCCCGCTAAAAGAAATTGCCGATGAGGCATTGGAAAGCAGTCCGTCGGTTGAAACGGTGGTTGTATTAAAACGGACCAATTCAGAAGTAGATATGCGAGTTGGACGGGATATTTGGTGGCACAAGGCCATTGATGGGCAATCTGAAGAATGTTGCGCCGAGGAGATGGATGCTGAAGATGAATTATTCATTTTATATACTTCCGGTTCTACCGGAAAACCAAAAGGGATCGTCCATACAACGGGTGGGTATATGGTTTATTCAGCGTATACCTTTAATAATGTTTTCCAGTATCATGCAGGTGATGTTTATTTTTGTACCGCTGATATTGGTTGGATTACGGGGCATTCGTATATCGTTTATGGTCCGTTGCTAAATGGTGCTAAAACCTTGATGTTTGAAGGAGTTCCAACTTGGCCGGATGCTGGTCGTTTTTGGGATATTGTGGATAAGTATAAAGTAAATCAGTTTTATACTGCCCCAACCGCATTACGTTCTTTACTTGCGATGGGAAATGAATATCTGGAAGGTAAAGATTTATCCTCTTTAAAAGTGCTTGGAACAGTAGGTGAACCAATCAACGAAGAAGCCTGGCACTGGTATCACGATCATATTGGTAAAAACAAGTGTCCAATTGTTGATACATGGTGGCAGACAGAAACTGGTGGTGTTATGATTTCTCCAATTGCTGGAGTTACCCCAACAAAACCTTCATTTGCAACTTTGCCATTGCCAGGAATTCAGCCGATTATTGTTGATAATGAAGGAAAAGAATTGACGGGTAATTCTGTTGAGGGCAACCTTTGCATTAAGTTCCCCTGGCCGGGGATGGCACGTACGTTATGGGGAGACCATCAACGATTTCATGATACTTACTTTTCAACTTTTTTAAATCGATATTTTACAGGTGATGGGGTGAAGCGGGATGAAGATGGCTATTACCGTATTCTAGGTCGCGTTGATGATGTGATTAATGTTTCTGGCCATCGATTGGGAACTGCAGAAATTGAGAACGCAATTAATGAGCACCCATTGGTAAACGAATCTGCTGTTGTTGGCTATCCGCATCCAATTAAAGGGCAGGGTATCTATGCATTTGTTGTTTGTGGTGAGCTTTCAACTGGTGGGGAAGAAGGCATTCGAAAAAGTATCATGCAAGGGGTGACAAAAATTATTGGGCCAATTGCCCGACCGGATTTGGTTCAGTTGGTCCCCGGATTACCCAAAACACGAAGTGGAAAAATCATGCGACGAATTTTGCGTAAGGTAGCAGAGGGTGACGCTTCAAATCTGGGAGATATTACTACATTATTGGACGAAGATGTTGTAGATAAGATTATTGATGGAGCATTGCTGGAAGTGAAGAGATAGCCCGCTTTTATATGGAATCTTTTCCATTCAATTATTGTACGATGTTCTGATATAATCTTTGTGTTAAACTTGAATATCGTCCGATTCAGATTGCAGAAATGAGTCTTTATTCTATATAGTTTTGTTTTGATTCCGGGAGATTGATTCGGTCAGTTGTCCGGGAAATGACATTATGCATGTATTGCAATAACTAGTAATACGGGTTTGTATCGGAAATAGAAAAATTAAAAACAATTTTATGACAGTTAAAAGAGCTTTTGGGATCGGAACTGATGATCATGAGCCTGAAGTATCAGTCAAAAAGAAGATTCAATACATCAATTTAAAATTGGCTGCCGACGGGTATCCGACATGTATTGAAGGAGCAAAGTCTGATTTTTTGGAAATGGCTAAACCGTTGTTAAATAATTACAACATCAAATCCAGGTTACTTTCTAAAAAACAATCTCCGTTGGGAGAAAGGGTACTTAATTTTCTTCATGATTATTTAAGCGATGTTCCCGGTGACAATAAAGTAACACTGCCAAGTTATCCGTTTATATTGGACCGATATGGTCTGGGAAGAATGCTATCGCTTCCTGTTAATGATGATTATTATGAAACGGATATCATCAGAAGTTACCGTACTGCGCAAGGGGTTTTAAATAATCCAAAGGAAGATAGAAGAACTACAAAAGGAGTTTTTCATGTTGCTGAAGGTGGATTGCCAATTCCCGATGATAAAAAAGCTGTTCCAAAGGCGACGTTTTGTAAGTTGCTTCAGGCTGCTTTGAATCCTCCACAAGAATTAATGAAACTGCCTTTTACTTCTCAACAAGAAGAGAAGGCTGAGCTATTTGTTAGTTTGATGTTAAGGCCAATCGTTGTTCCTGAGATTCCTGGTGTTATTGAAGAAAAATCAATGGAAGTTGCATTTTTAGCACCTGGTAGTTTGGTTTCCAATCTCGATTTTGTTGAATCTATTTTTGGAAATGCAGGTGATCCTTTCCTTCCTGAAAACGACGCAGCCTTGTCTCCTGAGACCTGGACCGGTCATACCGGAATGGTAATTTTAGCTCCTCATTTGACAAAATTCACAAAAAAAGAATTAGGTCTTCCGCATTGTAGCAATGCGACTGAACGTCAATTGCGTGATGGAATGTGTTGGACGGAAGAAGACGAGAAATACAATGATGGCAGTGCATTTAAGCTGACAGCCCGGAATGAAAAGGGAGTGGTTGTAACCTTAATTGCTGACAACTATTATGGTTATTGCAAAAAGGAGGTTAAAACCTTAATTGGATATTCAGCAAATCTCTATGGTTTGGCAGAAGAAGAGCATGCTGGTGGAGCAATTGCATTTCGCAGCCATAACCTGGGGGAGAAGTATTACGTCGATGAAAAATACCCGACTAACGAAATGAACTTTGCCTCGTTCCTTTATAATTATGCAGAAATGCTTGATTTGAAAGAGGAAGGATATGCCATTGATAAAAAGTTTCCTGAGATAGTATACGTCCCTGAAGATGCTAATTTTAATTTGTTGAAGCAATCCATAACATGGGAAAAAGGTGGTGAAACAAAAAGGATAAAATTGTTGCCTTATAAGCATTACATTTTCCCTACCGGGTTCCGTGTTGAGATGAAGAAAAGGATTGAAGGACCTAAGTGGCATTTGGTTGGAACGATTGCTGAAGGAACCCTTTGTCATAAGCCCTGTACTGTATCTGGAGGTGGAAAATCAGAAATTTCCAAATCCATTAAGGATGCCATGATTCAGGGGTCAGTAATTGTTACCGATCTGACTGCCGATTTGGATATGGTTGAGGAGGTAATGGCTAAGGATTTTTCAAATCGGTTTAAAGTTCCAGCTGATTATTCTGAGAACGCTTCGCGAAGTATTTTAAGCCGTCGCCGTTCTCTTGGTTCGGTAATCAAATTGTTAACACCATCTGAATTATATACCGACGAGTACAATGATTGGTTAGCTTCTATTCCTCAGCGGATAAAGGTTTTGATCTATGTTATCAAGGGGAATTACAGTGAAGATTGGGATAAAGACTGGAGAAAATATTTTTCAGTTGATAAAGTAAATGGAATTCCTGGAAATGAGTTGAAATTTCAAAATAGCAAACTGCTATCGAACTTCCTGCGCGTTGGTCATGATGTGGATGGCTCATGGAGAATATTCTTGTTAAGGCAAGATTACAATCCTTCCAGCAAAGTACAAATGGAAGATGACATTACGGCTTCCATTATCCTGGATTCAAAGAAGCTTGAGAACCTCAATACTGAATACGATAATCCAAGTGTGAAAATTGTGCGGAATGTCGAGTCTCGCTTATTTCAGCGTCCGGATGATTGCGTAATAAAAGGATATGACAAACAAGGCGAAAAAGACTTGTCAACACCAAATACATTCTTGTCGAATTTTGAACCATTGACTCGTGAGCAGGTTCAGGAAATTAAAGAAGATTCTATTGGATTTGAGTTGTATACGCAGCCGGTCAAGGATTTGATCAACAATTTCCTTGATGGTAAAGGACCCGAATATTTGGTTGTACCTTCAGAACCGAGGTTGGTAGATGGAGTTCCATCTAAAAACCCTCGTTATTTGCAGGTAAGGCCCGATCTTGTTGAGCCTCTGGATAAATATCTTGCAGAAGTAACAACAAGAATATTTAGGAAGATTCCACTTAATAAGCCTGTTTATTTACCAGTAAATGCGGTATTGCCGGGTAGAAGGAATAATCCTGCAGAACCTGAGAATAATGTGCCACCATTGGCTGTTTATAGTCCAATTCATTACCAGGAATTACCAGAATTGTTTATTGATTTTATTTGTAGCATTACCGGTAAATCACCATCAACAACTGGTTTTGGATCAGAAGGTGCATTAACCAAGGGGCCTTTTAATAGCCTGCTTCCTGCATCCGATCTTAATAATGCATTCCTATCTTATATTTTAACGGACTATGACGGATTCAGCTCAGCTGCCGGGTATGTTGGCCCAAAATATAAAGTAGATCATGATATCAGCTTATTGGTTCCTGAAATTTGGTGTAGGATGTCAGTTCAGGAGCGCGACCCAAAATTCTTAATTGAAAATGGTTATTTGGAAAAAGTTGAGAATTTCAAACACAAAGGGAAAGTTGTTGAAGCAAGTTTATTGGGATATCGTATTACCATGAAATTTGTAAAGAGCTTTATGGCGCGAATCTTTAGTAAGCCTGATGCGGTGTTTAGTGAGGATATGTTGAAGCCAGAACTACAGGATATTGACACTTTTGTTGCTTCGGTTGAGAACTTGTCAATTACGCAGAGAAGAGTTGCTGAAGGATTGGTTCGTGATGGTTCGGTTGATATGTTGTGCCCTCCGTTGAAAGCATTGATTCATATCATGGTCGATGGCAAATATAAAGGTATGGATAGGAATCATCCGGATGTTAGGCAGATGTTTACTAGAGATGCCGTACTGAATAGCGAATGGTATAAACAGCGACTCGTTGAAAAACAAAATCGTGATATAAACCAGTGGACAAAGAATGTTGAATATATTGAAGATGTGATTAGTAGAACAACCTTTGCTGAAACATCAATCCGATTAAATTTACCGGAACGGTTAGTAAAAGCGAAAGCTAAACTAAAAGAAGTCTCGTCTCCTGAATATATTGAATTTCTGAGTGGCACCATTGGTGCTGATACTTTACTCTCCATAGAAGACTAATGTTTAAAACAAAAGAGAGCAGCGGATGGCTGCTCTCTTTTGTTTTAAGATTTGATCTATTAATTTTTTACATTCTCGTTGTAAACACGCTTTAGCCAGGGTAGGATAGAGAGGATGATCAGAAATGCTCCGGCGGTTAAAATTGCATTTGTTAGGAAGAAATTGGATTTCTTTTCAAACAAATCCCACATTCCGGAAAGTACGCCTGACAGTTTATTCCCGATAGCGGTTGCTAAAAACCATCCACCCATCATCAATGCAGCAATTCGCCTCGGCGCCAGTTTTGATACCAGTGATAATCCCATCGGACTCAAACAGAGTTCACCGATGGTAATCACACCATAAACTCCGAATAACCAGGCAACCGATGCTTTTTCAATTCCATTTCCAGATAGAACTGCAGCAGCTACCATTACCAACCACGATACAGCAGAAATAAGCATGCCCCATGCAATTTTTCCAGGAGTAGAAGGCTCTCTTTTCCTTCGCCCAAGGAATCCAAAAAAGGCAACTACCAACGGTGTAAATATAACTACAAAGAAAGGGTTTATAGACGCTTGAAGTTCTGTCGGCCAGAGCTTAAGTTTACCATATTTGTTGACTGAACTTTTGTCGACTTGTTTCCATTCTTTCTCTGTCAAATCTTCCGGTTTACCATCCAAGTTTCCAACCGGCCATTCTTCAGCATAATTATCGAAATAGTAGCTTGGCCCAACTTCTGTTCCTAAATCTTCACCATGCAAACCAATTAGTTGCTTTTCACGGGGCACTGTCGATACTTCTTCTGTGCTTGCAATAGTATTTATTACTTGTTCCATTTTCGGCCCAAGCTCACGGGCTGTATTATTTTTTGCCCAATAGGTAAGTGCTGAGCCATTTTGATGAAATACTGCCCAGAAAATAATTACAACTCCAAAAATAGATAGCAAGGCTGCGATGGGAGCTTTTTCATTTTGATCTGCAGTGCGCCAAGTATTGAAAAAGAAATAAAGAACAGGCAGGCAGAAAAAGATAAATGCATCATTGGAATCGGACCCAAAAAGATTGTCAGGAATTAACCAACCAACTGTTGCAGCGGCAAATGCAGGAAGAAATAAAACCATAAAAATACGTAGAAGTGATAAATCGCTTTCGCGTTTTGGTGATATTTTATCTGCTTCCTTAATTTCAGGTACTCTCCAGTTTCCAATGGCAAACCAAACAATTCCGATTAACATACCGAATCCAGCTGCGGCAAAAGCCCATCCCCATCCATAGGAAAGACGTAACCAGGCAGCAACGAAATTACATACAAAGGCTCCAATATTGATACCCATGTAGAAGATATTATAGCCGGAATCTTTTAAGTGTTCGTATTCTGGTTTCTCATATAATTTTCCTAATAAAACCGATACATTGGGTTTGAAAAGACCGTTTCCCAAAATGATCATCAGCAATGAAAGGTAAAAGGCCATCATGCTGTTTGGTATGGAGAGACCAATGTAACCGGCAGCCATGAACAATCCGCCAATGTATATTGATCTTCGATATCCCAGGAAGCGGTCGGCTAATAATCCACCAAAAAATGGGGTCAGGTAAACTAGTGCCAGGTAAGTTCCATAAATGTCGGCTGCTTCCAGATTACTCATTCCCAGTCCGGCAAATTTTGCTGTTTCCGGTGCAATCATGTACAAGGTGAAGATGCCGAGCATCAGGTAATAACCGAAGCGTTCCCACATTTCTGTGAAAAAGAGAATTGCTAAACCTTTGGGATGTTTGTTTTTTGCCATAACCAGTATTTTAGTTTTTTGTGAGGTACAATAATAACCACCCCACAAGTTAATCAAAATGATAAAACCCCAAGCTTTGAAAAAATGATATTTATCAAAATATCAGAATTTGAGCATAAGAAAACCCGGGTGATTGCCCGGGTTCATTTTATTATCAGTAAGAAAGATATTATTTGATTCCTTTCATCATTTTCTTTAGCCATGGTGATAGAACAACCAAAATCGCACCAATGATAGCTGATTGGATTGCAATTAACCAAAATACCTGAACTTCTCTTCCCAATGCATCCTGAAGTCGAATAGAGATGGCTTTCATTTGAGACGCTACGAAGTTACCGGCAGCAAATGATCCCATCCAAACTCCCATCATGGTAGAAACGAGTTTTGGTGGCGACAACTTTGTAACCATCGATAAGCCAATAGGAGACAAACACAATTCTCCAAATGTGTGAAGCATGAATACGAAAACCAACCAAAGCGGACTAACTAATAATACTGGACCATCAGCATTTCCAGTTGTGGATTTCGTATATGCAATAGCCATTATAATAAAACCAAGACTTAAGAAAATCATTCCCCATGCAAACTTCATGGGAGTATTTGGATTGAGTTTTTTCCTATCTAATTTAAGCCATAAAACACTGAAAAGAGGTGCGAACAATACAATGAAAATAGCATTCACACTTTGGAACCAAGTTGCGGGAATCTCCCAACTTCCAATCATTCGTTGTGTATTGTCACGGGCAAAAATATTAAAAGTAGTACCAGCTTGTTCAAATCCGCTCCAGAAGAAAATATTAAAAACGGCTAAAATGAGAATAACAAATACCCGGCTCCATTCTGTTTTTCCGTTGGTGCCGGTAACGATACTAAAGATTAAGTAAGCTAAGCCACCAAAACCAACAATGCGAATGATCCAGGTTTGAATACCTGCAGCAATTGAACTCCATCCTAAAATGAATCCGATAATAAAAGCAACAATCACAAGCACGTAAATAAGAATGCTGATCCAGTCTTTAACTGCCAATCGATTTCTTTCTGCTTTTACCTTAGGAGGCATTCCGATATTTCCGAGGGTGTGGCTGCGAATAAAAAACCAGGTTGTTCCCAGTAGCATTCCAGCTCCTGCTGAAAGAAATCCATATTCCCATGCAATTTGTTCACCAAGATATCCGGCAACAAGTGGCGAAAGGAAGGCTCCCAGGTTGATACCCATGTAGAATATTGTAAATCCACCGTCTTTACGAGGGTCATTGTTATCATACAATTCCCCAACCATGGTAGAAATATTTGGTTTAAAAAATCCATTTCCCAAGATAAGAATACCCAAACCAGCGTAAAATAGGGGCTGACGAAATGCCATATTACTTTCAACAGACATAGCGCTGGTTGCCAGTAAAAACTGTCCAATAGCCATGGAAAGGCCACCGATGTATATTGTTTTTCGTTGACCAAGAACTTTATCAGCTAAAATTCCACCGATTATTGGAGTTACATACACAAGTCCTGTAAATATTCCGTAAATGGT
This sequence comes from Sunxiuqinia sp. A32, assembly GCF_052690465.1. Lineage (NCBI taxonomy): Bacteria > Pseudomonadati > Bacteroidota > Bacteroidia > Marinilabiliales > Prolixibacteraceae > Sunxiuqinia > Sunxiuqinia sp. A32. The sequence continues at coordinate 205,832 of NZ_JBQYLI010000006.1, read as the reverse complement.
AAAAGCATCCAGCTCGGCCATTTCAAATCCACCATTGGCAAATGTTGCGGTTAAGAAAAGCACCAACAAGGCCCTCATTCCATAATAACTAAATCTCTCCCACATTTCGGTTGCAAACAATGAGGATAACCCAATTGGGTGTCCAAAAAAAGCAGTGTTCTTATCGCTAGCCATATCTTTTATGTTTAAATGAAGAAAGCAAAGATAAACATCTTTTTACTTCTTAACTTGGTGAAATGTCAGTATTCTTTTTTGTGAAATTCATCGGCGGATAAATAAATTGAGATTACAGGCAATTATTAATAGATTTTGTAAATTCGGGTAAAATTGAATTTTCATGAAGATTTTTTCTACCAAACAGATAGCTGAAATTGATCAATACACGATAAAAAATGAACCCATTGCAGATATTGATTTAATGGAACGTGCATCTTTACAGATTGTTGATTGGCTAATTCATAGAATTTCAAACGAAAAGAAACTGATCTTTTTCGCTGGTCCTGGAAATAATGGGGGTGATGCCTTGGCAATAGCACGTATAATGGCTGAGCACGATTATAGTTGCGAGCTTTACTTGTTGAGTTTTGGTAAAGAATTGAAAGGATCTCCGGCAATAAACTGGCAACGATTGGAGCAACAGGGAAAAGTTAAACTTTCAACGATTGAATCGGAAGATGATATTCCAGATGTAAGTTCGGATGCAGTTATACTGGATGGTCTGTTTGGTTCTGGATTAAGCCGTGTTTTGGATGGCTTGCCAGTTGAAATTGTTAAAAAGATCAATCAATCAGGTTCACTGGTTATTGCAATTGACATACCAAGTGGCTTGTTTGGAGAAGATAATTCAGAAAATAAGCTTTCCAATGTTCTGCGGGCAAATCACACGCTTACATTTCAGTTTCCAAAGCTGAGTTTCTTTTTCCCTGAACACGATGAATTATTGGGTGATTGGGAAGTTTTACCAATTGGTCTTCATCCAAAGGCAATTGATGATTTTGAAACTCTCTTCCAATTTCTGACCAGTGAGCTTATTGCTTCAAAATTAGTGTGCAGAAGTAAGTTTTCACACAAAGGAACTTATGGGCATGCTTTGCTTATTGCTGGTTCGTATGGTAAAATGGGAGCTGCTGTTTTAGCCTCGAAAGCTTGTCTCAGGTCAGGTGTTGGCTTATTAACCAGTCACATTCCAAGAACAGGTTATGAAATTATACAAACGACAGTGCCCGAAGCGATGTGTTCTATCGATGCGTCAGATTTGATGTTTACAGAGTTTCCGGATCTTGGGCAATTTTCAGCCGTGGGTGTTGGGCCTGGATTGGGATTGAAAAGCAATTCGCAACGTGCTTTGCGTGAACTATTGCTTGCAAAACCGGAAAAGTTGGTAATTGACGCCGACGGATTAAATATTTTGTCGGATAAAAAGGAGTGGTTGGAATTACTTCCTGAAAACTCCATTCTTACACCTCACCCAAAAGAATTTGAGAGACTTGCAGGAGAGAGTCATGATTCATGGTCACGATTGCAAATGCAAGTTCAATTTTCAAAAAAATACAAAGTAATTGTCGTGTTAAAAGGCGCACATACCTGCATTACTTTTCCAAACGGGCAGGTGTATTTTAACACAACCGGTAATCCTGGTATGGCAACAGCAGGAAGTGGTGATGTGTTAACAGGAATTGTTTTAGGCTTTCTCGCTCAGAATTATTCACCAGGAGATGCGGCTTTGCTTGCTGTATTTTTACATGGTCTGTCCGGTGATATATATGCTGAGTCTAACAGTGCGGAAGCCATGACAGCTGGCGATATTGCCGAGGGAATGAAAAATGTTTTTTCACGATTGCAAAATAAGTAATTAACTATCCGGTTATTATTGATGGTTGGTTTCTTGTAAATATTTTGAAACAGTCGTTTTCTTTTGAACAGACAATCACTATTTTTGGTCAACCTAAAACTACAAAGATCATGAGAAAAGGAATTTTAATAACTTTTATATTACTATTTTCAGTTACAGCCATTTGGGCACAACGAGACAAAAAGGATGAGGTGGTTACTGTTGTTCCGGAAGGAGTAATCTACAGTTTGCCGCGCACCGGAATTCGGGTTCATGTAAAAGCAATGCAGGAGAAATTTTTTCATGGGCCTTATTACAAGTATGCAGAAACCTTGCTGGGAATTGAAGGTGCTCCATCGCAAGATGCTGAAAAATGGACGATAACGAAAATTAAATTGGAAACTTACAGCGAGCCAGATCCTGCTCAAGTACATAAAGCGATGCGTGAGGTTGCGTCTTTAATCAGTTTGACTGAATCCGGAGTGATTGCAGGTATCAATACTGAGGTTGAAACAGACGAGGAAGATATGGTCGTTTCTACATTTCTAAACGAGACCAGTGTTCCCAGTTTTCCATTTCCGGATTTGTCAATGAGCGACTTCTATGAACAAGGCGATTCAACCAGAAGGAATGTGTTGATGGCAAAATCTTTGGAAGAAAAAGCGGTTGATGTTGCTCATGTCATTACTAAACTTCGCAAAAGAAGATTTAAAACGCTCTCAAATGGTTATGAGGAACAGTTGCCAGATGGAAAGGCATATGATGTGATGGTTGATGAGCTTGGCGATTTGGAAGATGAGTACCTTGCCTTGTTTATTGGGAAAACTTACAAGGAAAAATATGAATATACCTTTGAATTTATGCCGGGTGAAAATGGCGTGTCCGGTGAGGTTGTTTTCCGTTTCTCTGAAACAAAAGGAGTGCTTCCAAAAACTGACTTGAGTGGAAAGCCAGTTGCTATAGATATTAAAAAAGAAGAATCTTTGGCAGCAGCACAAGGAAAACTAAAGGCTTCTGCAAATCCTTCTGCTGGACAAAATGGAGTCTTTTATCGCATTCCAGGGAAAGCAGAAATTCGCATGATGAATGGTTTAAATTTGATGGCAACCTCTCGCGCTACTATTGCTCAGTTTGGCGAAGTGGCGCCAATGCCTGAAAACTTGTTGAATGGAAGTTATGAAGTGAAATTTCACCCAAAAACTGGTGCTATTAAAAGCATTACTTCTAAATAAGAAATTCTGAATAGTGTAAAATATTGCCCTGTCCGTCTTTTGATGGATAGGGTTTTTTTTGAATGGATGACGAATCTCAGAACAAGTTTACCACTTCAGTTGTACTTTTAGGGGATGATTCTTATGAATGATAAATCAAACAAAAAATGAATAAAGAAATTACAAATCTCGAACCCAAAGCACTTTGGGATTATTTTTATAGTTTGACTCAAATTCCACGACCTTCAAATCATGAAGCTCGTATTCAGGATTTTGTCTTTGAATTTGGTCAGAAATTGGGCTTGGAAACAATAAAAGATGCAGCAGGAAATATTATTATTCGCAAGCCTGCAACTCCGGGAATGGAAAACAGAAAAGGTGTGATTCTCCAAGGACACCTGGATATGGTGCCGCAGAAAAACAGCGATAAAGAACACGACTTTGAAAATGATCCGATTGAAACCTTTATTGATGGAGGTTGGGTGACCGCTAATGGAACCACTCTTGGAGCCGATAATGGAATTGGTGTTGCTGCGACAATGGCAGTTTTGGCATCTGACAGTGTAAAGCACGGTCCAGTAGAAGGATTGTTTACTGCAACGGAAGAAACTGGCATGGATGGAGCAGAAGGTTTGGAAGCTGGTCTTTTGGAAGGAGACATATTTTTGAATACAGACACTGAAGATGAAGGTACTTTTAGTGTAGGCTGTGCCGGAGGAATTGACGTAGTGGCCACTTTTAAAAGCAAAAGAAAGAAGATAAAGTCAAAGGATATTCAAGCATACAAATTAAGTATTACGGGCTTAAAAGGTGGTCATTCCGGGGTTGATATTCATTTGGGGAGAGGGAATGCAAACAAAATATTCTTCCGCATTTTGAAAGCGCTAAATAGCGAACTGAAGGCTGGGTTATCTGAAATTGATGGGGGAAGCCTGAGAAATGCAATTCCTCGCGAGGCATTTGGCGTTATCGTGGTAAAGCAAAAGTATGCAGAAAAGCTACATGAAAAAGTAGAGCAACTTGGATCTGAAATAAAAGTTGAATTAGCTCATGTAGAGCCTGATTTGTCCATTGTGATTGAAGAGGCACCGATACCCAAAACAATACTGGATAAGAAGCTGCAGAAAAAACTGACAGACGCAATTTGGTCTGTTCCAAATGATGTGGCACGAATGAGTGACACCATGGTGAATACAGTGGAAACTTCTTCAAATCTGGCAATTGTTAAAAGCAATAAAAAGGAAATAGAAATCAGTTGTTTGGTTAGAAGTTTTTCCGAAACGGCAAAGATGGCTTTAGCATCCAGATTGGAATCCGTGTTTAAATTGGCCGGAGCAAAGGTTATTTTGGAAGGTAGTTATCCGGGATGGATACCCAACATGGATTCGGCGATATTGGAAGTCATGAAAAATTTGTATGCAAAGAAATATGGTGTTGAACCGAAGCTGTTAGCCATGCATGCGGGACTGGAATGTGGTATTTTGGGAGCTACTTATCCAAGTTGGGATATGATTTCTTTTGGGCCAACTATTAAATACCCTCATTCTCCAGATGAAAAAGTGAATATTGAAACCGTTCAGAAATTTTGGGACTTTTTATTGACAACACTTGAGAATGTTCCTGTGAAATAGATGGATTGGCGGCACTTTTACCGAAGAGCTATTTAAAAAGTCTTGTCCATGTCATCCTGAATTTATTTCAGAATCTTTTAATTTGATAGGGAATTTCTTGAGATTCCGAAACAAGTTCGGAATGACTTTTCAATGAATTTTTTAAATAGCTCTTCCATATCAATAACTCATTCAAACTGCCATGTCAATTATTTTAATAAAGGGCAACCACAATTTTTGCAAATATCCTCCTCTATGTCGTGCAAAAAGGCACAGGCATTACAAAAAATAATTTCATCTTTCGATTTGTCATATTTTTCATACGACTTTAATTTGCCGTGATATCTTACTTTATCTCCTATATTATAGTAGTTAAAAACAGTTTCATCGTCCTCGTCTCTTATTTCGTGAATTCTTCCATTCCCATCTTTTATAAGAATAGTGAATACATGTCGCTCGGCTTTTACCCCTGGGTATCCAATGTCTTTGGTTGTAGTTTTTGTTTTTTTATCAACGATAACACCGTCCCAGGTTTGAGCTTTAGTAGTTGATCGGCCAGCCACATAACCAATAAGTAAGAACATTAATCCAATTATGAATCCAATTTGGATTGCTTCGGGATTATCCATTTCATCACTAAATTCACCGTAAGCATAAAAACTACTGATAACAATAATGGCCAGGATCGCAGAAAATAGAAATCCCCAATCCTTGGTGTTCTGAGCGTACTTGTCAAAAGCCTGGTCGTGTATTTTTGAAGAATAGGGCATAGTATACTTTTGTGAAAATACTGTTTTGCATTAAATTGGTTTAATCATAGGAACTTTAGTTTGTTTGCTGTGAAATGGAATTTAAGGTTGAGTGTTTTTACCGCAATGGGGACATTTTTGAACTGGATTTTTCTTGTTCTCGATTTTTCCCATAAATCCTGCGCTTATTATTCCTGTTGGTAAAGCAACTATGCCAATTCCAACAGTTGCAATTACGCCACTAATAAATTTGCCTAACGCTGTAATAGGGTAAACATCACCATACCCAACTGTAGTTAGTGTCGCAATTGCCCACCAGAAACAAGCCAAAATATTTGGAAATTTTTCTGGTTGTACTTTCCCTTCTACATCATACATCAGAAAAGATGCTATTAGCAAGATAAGTAAGGTAATAAAACCCGTCATTGCCAATTCTGTCTTCTTTTCTTTAATTACTTCTCCTATTAGTTTGAGAGAACTATTATATCGATTAATTTTCATTAGTCTGAGAAATCTCATTAATCGAAGTATTCTAAGAAATCTCAAATCGATGGAAATAATGAAAGGTAAATAAAATGGCAATATTGCTAATAAGTCAATTATTCCGTAAGGAGAAAAAATAAATTTTACAATGGATTTTGTTTTTGAAGGAGAAGGATGAGTCATATCTGCAACATAAATTCTCAATAGATATTCGATTGAGAAAATAATTACGGAAAAAATCTCAAATTCAATTAAAAATATACGAATGTGTGAATTGATTTCAGGAATTGATTTTAGAATGATTGCGATTGTATTTAAAATAATTAGAGCCATTATTGAATAATCAAAAATCAAATTCATTTTTGAACCGTGCGATCCCTTTTCTACTAGATGAAATATTTTATGTTTTAGTTTCATAATTTTTGAATATCGGGGGAAAGTTATTTTTTTAGAAATGTTTGTTTACTCAAACATCAAACTTCCTTTTTCATCGTATTTCCAAAATGGTGCCCAAGCAATTTCCCATGCTTGGCCGTCAGGATCGGCAAAATAGGCATCGTAGCCACCCCAAAAAGTTTCACGGGGTTCAACCAATGATTTGGCTTCATTCGCAATTACTTGATTGTACAGCTGATCCACTTCTTCTTTGCTTTCGGTGTTAATAGCTAATGTGACACCGGAAAAACCAATTCTTTCTGATGGCAATTTCGCATCTTCAGCAAGTTTATCGATGGGGTAGAGGGCAAACGAAATACCTCCCTGATCGTAAAAGACAATATTTTCATCGCTTCCTTTTGCAGGTGTCCAACCTAAGGCTTTTTTGTAAAATTCCCTGGAATGATTTAAATTTTTCACACCAAGAGTAATGATTGTTATCCGTGGTTTCATTTGAGTTTCATTTGATTTAAAAAATGTTTGAGTTCCTCTTTTCGATCTTTGGGTAGCTGATGCCAGCGAATATTCTGAATCGCGCCTTCAAGAGCGCAAAGCATATTGTAGCAGGCTGAGTCGTCAATGCCGGAAAGCCTCAGAAATGCCCGCTCTGCACCAGTCGATTTTAATTGTGCTGGAGTTTCAATTTCTGCTTCTTTTAACTTGTTTCCTATAACCTTGCCAATATTTGGGAGTTCAGTTAATTGATTCATTGGGATTCATTTTTGTCAAATTTAGTGAATACTTATCAATATATTTTTCATTTTATTTGTTCTTCTGTTTTAAAATATTCTTGAAATTGAATGGTTTGGAGTAAATGTCATCATTAAAATGTAAATACTTGTTAATGTTGCTGCAGAAGTGAACGATGTATTTTCCATTGAAGCAGATTTTAATTTATTTAGCTATTCAAATGTTTAGATAGAATGACCCAAAAGACCTGTATTCTTTTTTGCCGTTGTGGAGCCAATGTAATTTCAATTGAAAAAACAGACCAATTAGCTGAAGTTTTTCATCAGGTTGACGCAGATGTATATGAGTTGAAAGATTTATGTGCACTTTCAATCAATGAAAAAGATGTTTTACAGTCGATCGGAGAGAAATATGATAAGAAGATAATTGTAGCGTGTTATCCGCGTGCGATTAAAAATATGTTCCGTCAGGCTGGTGTGCAAATGGGTGAATTTGACGTGCTGAATTTTAAAGAACTTTCCGTAAGTCAGATCAAGGAGGAAATTGAAACAGTACACCACATTAAGGAAGGAGAAGCTAGATATCAGGTTCAGGTAAGCGAATTGGATGTTCCGGCCTGGTTCCCGGTTATTGACGAATCTAGATGTACCCTTTGCGGACAATGTGCCCGTTTTTGTTTATTCGGGGTGTATTCATATAATAAGAAAAGCCTGACGGTTGTAAATCCGTTGGCTTGTAAAAATAATTGCCCCGCTTGTGGGCGTACTTGTCCAACTTCGGCTATCATGTTTCCGCGACTGGCCGAAAATTCAGTTTTGGAAGGTGCTGAGCCAGGTGAAAAGGGGGCCGCTCAACGAGGGAAAAAAGATGGTTTATTTGTCATGCTGAATGAACGGAATCAGAACCGAAAAAACATTTTTAAACAAGGTGTTGTTCAAATGGCAGAAGAAGAACGCAGGAAGGCCTTGGAGGAGTTTAAGAAGAGTATTCAAAAGAAAAAGTAGTATGCTGAAGCAATTGCTGTTTAGAACGGATAGGCGGTGTTTATATAAATTTGTATATAACCTTGGGGTGAAAGGAACTCTTAGTTTTAATCGTTTTCAGAAGCGTTTGAAAAAAGGAGAATTTTTTCCTGCATTTCATTTTATTTCGGTGACAGAAGATTGCAACCTCAATTGCCAGGGATGCTGGGTAATGGGCAAGAAGAAAAACAGCAGAATGTCCGAAGAGCAGTTGGATCAAATTATTACTGAAACCAAAGCTCAAGGATCTTATTTCTTTGGAATTTTAGGTGGAGAACCATTACTTTATAAGCCTCTTTTTGACATTTTTAGAAAACACAGCGATTGCTATTTTCAGTTATTTACCAACGGAACGTTGCTTACTCCCGATATTGCAGAGCAGATTCGGCAATGTGCCAATGTTTCGCCTCTCATTAGTTTTGAAGGAGATGAGCAAGTAGCAGATATTCGTCGTGGGGGAAAACAGGTGTATCAACGAACACAGCAAGCAATTGATAATTCTATCAATGCTGGTTTGGTGACAGGTGTCGCCATGAGTGTTTGCAAGTCCAATTTGGAATTGGCTTTGTCACCTGATTTTATTCAATCTCTAATAGAAAAAGGAGTGACCTATCTTTGGTATTACATATATCGCCCGGTTGGAGAAAATGCAACTGTTGAATTGAGTCTTAGTAAATCTGAAATTGAGCAGCTTCGTACATACATGGTAGATGCTCGAACAAAATATAAACTGGTAATTGTTGATGCATACTGGGATGAAGAAGGCCGTGGTTTGTGTCCGGCGGCTTCCGGTTTGAGTCATCATATTAATGCTTCCGGTTATATTGAGCCATGTCCTGTGATTCAGTTTGCAACTGATCGGGTTGGTGAAAAGCCATTAATGGAGCTTTATCGCAGCTCTGCTTTTTTGAGGGATTTGAAAGTTGAGATACCCCAAAAAACCAATGGCTGTATCATCATGGAAGATCCGAATTGGTTAGTCGATTTTGTAGAGGAACATGGTGCGCAAGATACTTCTGGACGGGATAATGAAGCAGAACGTTTACGGGCAATGATACCCGTAACAAGTCATGGTTCAGGCAAGCCTATTCCTGAAAAAAACTGGGCATATAAATTTGCTAAAAAACGCGCATTCTTCGGTTTGGGCGCTTACGGATAAAAAAAGATGTTTGAAACAACACGCATATTAAAAGTACCGAAAGATGTCAAGGTTAGGAATTTGCTTCGAAAGGAAGCTAATCGACTAATCGCTGAGAGGAATATTCTGCCTCCTGCTGATTTTGAGCAATTACAGTTGTTGGCAGAGGAGGTAATTCTAAATAGTGATGCAGAACAGCAATACCTGGATTTTGCCATCGTTTTGTGCGGTAATGAAATTTGGCGAGAAGTGGTTGCTGCAACACCATTTGAACGTCGTTTGCTGTTGTTGCCCCAATGTTTGAAAAATACACAGAGTTGCCAGGGAGAGTTGGATTCTTTAGGATTAATATGTGCAGGCTGTAAAGGATGTCAGATTGATTCGGTATTGAATAAAGCCGAGGCACTAGGGTACACAACACTCGTGGCTGAAGGTACTACCGTTGCTGTTGGGTTGGTTGAGGAAGGTGCCATTGATGCCGTTATCGGTGTAAGTTGTATGCCTGTTTTGCAGCGTTCGTTTGAGCCGGTTTCGCGTGCAGCTGTTCCTGTTTTGGGATTGCCATTATTGTATGATGGTTGCGAAAATACGAATGTTGACTATGGGTGGTTGTTCGAAGAAATGCACCAATTGAAGCCAAATCCGTTAAAAGAGCCATTATCTGTTTCGTTATTAAAAGACCAGGTGCAGGATTACTTTTCGGAATACACCTTGCAGGATTTCTTCCATTTTAATGATGAGACCGAGAAGCTGGCAAAAAGAATGTTGGTGATGGGAGGACAGCGTATCCGTCCATTGATTACTGTTTTGGCCTATCGGTCGTATTCTGAAAATACACAGGAAAATATACAAGCAGCTTTGGCGATTATTATTGAGTGTTTTCACAAAGCATCTCTTATTCACGACGATATTGAGGATGATGATGATTTTCGTTACGATCAAAAAACACTTCATAAATCACATGGCATTCCTGTTGCTATCAATGTGGGGGATTATTTGATTGGAAAAGGGTATCAGCTATTGAGTAATCTGGCAGTTGCCCCAGAAATATTGGCAGATTCACTTCGGGTGGTATCATCTTCGCATTTAAATCTTGCGACTGGGCAGGGGGCTGATTTGATGTTGGCAGATCGTCTTCATTCAACAACCGTTGATCAATTATTGAAAATATTTACTCAAAAGACAGGCGAAGCTGTTAAGGTTGCTTTATTGCTTGGGGCTATTAATGGTGGTGCGCCAAAAGATGAATTAAAGAGACTGGAAACTTTTTCCGACTGGTTTGGAATTGCCTATCAGATTAGGGATGATTTGAACGAATTCAGAGAAGATTATCAGCCAGAACATACCCATCATTTCCCATTTTTAGTTGCCTTGTTGAATGAACGTTTGCAGGAGAATGGAGAATCAGAACGTATAAACGAGATACGGGAATTAGATTCAAATAAATTGAGGCAGCTTATTGTTGATGAGCAGGTTGACAAGCATGCTGATGCTTTCCTGAAATTGTATGTCGATAAATGTTATCACGAACTGGATCAACTTGAAAACCTCAAACTAAAACTTAGTTTGTATGGCGTGATGGGGAAAATCTTTTGATCCGCAACAAATGGGCATCAACCAGACATACATCCCAATTTATCGTCAATTTATTATGCGATTAAAAGCCGGACTGCAACTATTGGATGAAACCAGTCAAAAGGAAATTCGACAGTTTGTTGCAGCGAGCCAACATGAAAATGGCGGTTTTAAGGATCGTGGGAATCAGGTTGATTTATACTATTCATTATTTGGATATTGGTTGGCTTCGGCATTGGGTTTAAATGTAGAATTAGATAAGCTGAAAGAATTTACAATTACTCAGAAAGAGCAGAGTAATCCGGTAGATCGATTTTCACTCATGCTTATTCAGCAAGGACTGCTAAACCGACAAGAAGGGAAAATAAATTTTTTCAGACAATTAGTTAAGAAGGAATATCCTGTAAATTTTTCCTACCAATTATTTTTGTTTTTATTGGTGTTTGATGCCAGATATGGGCGCAAAAGATGGATGAATTGGATGGTGCGTATCTTTTTGAGTCTGTATCGTCCCTCGGAGGATTCCCCATCTAGTTTGTTTGCCGCATTATTGGTTGTTCGAGAAGAAGTTGGATTATCAACTCTAAATCAACAAAAAGAATTATTATCCTATTTTAATGAAAGTAGTGGATTTGTTTCCTTTAGACATATTCAGAATGCTGATATGCTTTCTACTGCTGTAGCACTATTTGCTTTGAAAAAAAGTAATTTTGATATGCGATTAGTTGCAAGTTCCTGTTTGAATTTCATCCAGCAAAATTTTGCAAAAGGAGCTTTCCTGTCGGGTGATGGAGATTTGACCCGCGATTTGGAATATACGTTTTATGGCTTGCTTGCTTTGGGAAGCCTTTCAGATAATTAGTGATATAAATGCAGAAAGATCAATTAGAAAAAAGGTTTAATGAATTGTCAGAAATTTTGTTGGAAGAAATGAATCCACAAGGCTTCTGGGAAGGTGAACTCTCGTCAAGTGCATTGGGCGTTGCTGTTGCTGTTGCTGCTTTGCATTTTTATGATGAGAAAAAGTATCATAAACAGATTCTGAAAGGTTTGAGTTGGCTTCAGAAAAATGTGAATGAAGATGGGAGTTTTGGCGATACGCCTGAAAGCCCCGGCAATGTAAGTACCAGCTTGTTGGTATATGCAGCATGCAATTTATATACTTTGGCAGATAGTGAAACTGCTTTATTGCAAGGTAAAATTGCCGATTATCTTTCTTCCCAAAATATAGATGTTTATTCGGAGCAGGTGGCAAAAGTCATCCTCGATCATTATAAAAAAGATTACACTTTTTCGGTCCCCATTTTGACGATGTGTGGATTGTGTGGTGTTCCCGGTAAGGAAGCTTTCAATCATATTCCCCAACTACCTTTTGAGTTATCTTTGGTACCTCGCAAGTTTTACCGAATGCTTAATTTAAGCGTGGTTAGTTATGCTATCCCTGCGTTAGTTGCCGTGGGAATTGTCGTCTTTAAAAAGAAACAATCTTCGGTTTTTAGCCGGAAAATGAGACAATGGGCTATTAAACCATCTCTGAAATTGCTCAATCACTTAATGCCGGAAAGTGGCGGATTTCTGGAGGCAATTCCGCTTACCGCTTTTGTAAGCTTGAGTTTAATTGAATCTGGCTTTCGTGATTTGAAGGTGGTTGAAAAAGGCATTCTGTTCTTACTGGAAACCCAAAGAGAAGATGGAAGTTGGCCAATTGATATTGATCTTTCTACCTGGGTGAGTACATTGGCCGTAAAGTCTCTGCGATCAATGAAAGATGAGGTCCTTTCTTCCGCTGGTCAGGAAAAACTGGCAGCTCATTTAGTTTATATTCACAACAGAGAGGTACACCCCTTTAATGGCAGTCAGCCTGGAGGGTGGGGATGGACCAATTTTTCCGGCTCGGTTCCGGATGGGGATGATACACCGGGGACAATATTGGCTTTGCTTCAGCTTCAGTCGAAAGAAGCAGTAAAGAAGCAAGTATTAGCAGGGTGTGATTGGCTGTTACGTCTTCAAAATAAAGATGGCGGATTTCCTACATTTTCAAAAGGCTGGGGTAAATTACCTTTTGATCAAAGTTGTGCTGACCTGACGGGGCATTGCTTGTTAGCGATTTCAACTAGCATTGATCTGTATGGAGATGATTTGAATCCGTTGGATCTCAAAAGGTATATGCGCAGTTTTAATAGTTCTCTCAATTACCTTAAAAAGAATCAGCGCAAGAATGGGAGTTGGCTGCCTCTTTGGTTTGGAAATCAATTAACAGCAGATCATACGAATCCGGTTTATGGAACCGCAAGGGTTTTAACTTATCTGAAAGATTCAGTCGTTCATAAATGGATAGACCATTCAAAGACACTTGAAATTCGTGAGCTAATTGAGCAAGGGGAGAAATTTTTAGTTAGTGTGCAAAATGATGATGGCAGTTGGGGAGGAGGAGCGCATGTTCCTGGTACGATTGAAGAAACTGCGCTGTCAGTTTCAGCAATAATTTCTGACAATAATAAAAAGACTGCGATTAAGGGGCTAAAATGGTTGGATGAATATTACCAGGCAAATGGATTGCAGGCTTCGCCTATTGGGCTTTATTTTGCATCATTATGGTACGATGAGAAACTTTATCCACTTACTTCTTACCTTGAGGCTTTGAGCAGATCCTTGGAACTCTAAATCGTTTCGTTACGACTAGTCGTAATCACTTCTCCTTCATTAGTAAGATAAGATCCCATCAGATTTGCAGTCAGACAACTATGCACAGGAATGATATCAACAAAATCACCAACGTTAAATAGGTGAAAATCTTTGTAGGTAATTTTTAAGATTCCATGCTCTTGAGACATGTCACTTAAATAGCTTTTTTCACTTAAAAGAATTTCATCGCCTGTACTTTTTACCACTATTTGGGCATACATTTTTTTTCCTGCAGTATTTATAATGAAATCTTTAGAAATATGGACTGCTCCGCCGTATACAATGATTTCATTTCGGGAAGTGTTTTTTGCGACGATTGGACAAACCATCCGAATGGCGATATCTTCAAATCTGCAACTGCCCAATTTTAGCTGCATTAAATCGTAAAAAATGAAGTTTCCCGGTCTGATTTCGTCCACTCCTTCAAAATTTTCGCAAATACTAGCAGAAGGTGTGTCTCCCATTGAAACAATTAAGTCAGGCCAGTCTTTTTTATACCTGTTTTTCAACGATCGCATTTTGAGTAATGCATCAAAATGAAAATTGAAAATCTCGTGTCGGCTATTTGCCTGGTAAGTATGGCCGGCATGTGTTAGAAAGCCTTTAAAATCTAAACGCTTATTTGCTCGAATAATCTCCAGTAACGTGTCAATTAAATTTGTTTTTCCTGGAAGCACACCAGTTCTGTTGTGTCCCGTATCAATTTCGATGAAGATGCCAACAGGAGCCTTGATGAACTTGCTGAGTTGAGTGAGTGTTTCCTTATTTTCGACAAGCAGATTTAGTTTGATTTTTGAAGCCAGAGAGTTGATGTCATTTATTTCATGGATGTTCACAGGAAATGCAATTGTAATATCCTTCCAGTTGTACTTTGCAAAGTATTGTGCCATTTGAACGGATGAAACCGTAATTGATTTTACTCCAAATTCACGGAACCATTCACCAACTTGAGCTGATTGGTGTGTTTTGAAATGTGGTCGGAATTGAAGCTTTTTTGCTTCTGCTTTTTGAGCCATTCTTTCAATATTCCGCATGCAAATTTCCTTGTCAAGCAAAAGCGTTGGACGCACAATTTCCATAATCGTTTTATTAAACGGTTAAATAACTTCTCCTCTGCGAAATCTTTCTTTTAAAACTTTGATATTAACTAGCAACAATAAAAATAGTGATCAAACAAAGAGATCAGCTATAAGCAATTCTGGTTATTTCAATGTTAATTAAAACCAATAATTCGATTGTTTATAAATCGAAATACAAAAAATGTCCCTTTATGAAATAACGCTTTTAAAAGTAGTTAATAAGATTTACTTTAAAAATAATTTTGTAGGAAATTGCAATAAAAAAAGAGCCTCGAAATGAGACTCTTTCATACATATTATAATGTGTGTTTTTATTTTCTTTCCAGCAAAATAGTCTGAGCTCTGTTTGGACCAACTGAGGCAATTGTAATAGGTAAGCCTGTTTCATCTTCAATAAAGTTGATGTAGTTGTTCAATTCTTCAGGGAACTCATCTTCACTGGTTAATTTGGTTAAGTCAGTTTTCCAACCTGGTAGCTCAACATAAACTGGTTTAACGTCATCATTCAGCTCAAATGGGAATTTATCTACAACTTCGCCATCAATTTCATAACCAACACAAACCTTGATCGTGTCAAAGTCGTCTAATACGTCACCTTTCATCATAAATAACTCGGTGACACCATTGATCATGATTGAATATTTTAAAGCAACCAAGTCAAGCCAGCCACAGCGACGTGGGCGACCTGTTGTCGATCCATATTCATTTCCTGAATCGCGCAATTTTTGACCTGTTTCGTCAAATAGCTCTGTTGGGAATGGTCCCATACCAACGCGAGTACAGTATGCTTTGAAAATGCCAAATACACTGCCTATTTTCTGAGGAGCAATTCCTAATCCTGTACAGGCACCTGCACAAATGGTGTTTGAAGAAGTTACAAAAGGGTACGATCCAAAATCAATGTCAAGTAAAGTTCCCTGGGCGCCTTCTGCCAGTACTGATTTTTCATCATTGATCAGCTCATTTACCATGTGTTCACTATCAACAAATTTGAAAGCCTTTAATGCTTCAATTCCTTCAAACCATTCCTTCTCACAGTCTTCAAGCATTTGTTTGTAGTCAAAGTTGAAGAACTTCTCAAGCATTTCCTTATGAGCCTGTGTGCGGGTTTTATATTTTTCTTCAAAATTTTCGACAAGGTCTCCAACGCGCAGTCCATCGCGTCCAATTTTGTCTTTGTATGTTGGTCCAATACCTTTTAAAGTAGATCCGATTTTAGTTTCACCTTTAGCTGCTTCAGAGGCAGCATCAAGTAGTTTGTGTGTAGGAAGGATCAGGTGTGCTTTTTTAGAAATATAAAGGTTTTTGGTCAAATCAATATTGTGCTTTTTGATTGATTCGATTTCTTTCTTAAAAACCATTGGATCTAACACAACTCCGTTTCCAATCAGGTTGATTTTATTTTCATGGAAAATTCCTGAAGGGATGGTATGCAAAACTTGTTTGAAATCGTTAATTTCTAAGGTGTGTCCGGCATTTGGACCGCCTTGAAATCTTGAAATCGCATCGTATTTTGGGGTAAGCACATCAACAATTTTGCCTTTTCCTTCGTCTCCCCATTGAAGACCTAAAATTACATCTACTTTCATTCTATTATTTTACAAGTTCTCAAACATATTAAACCGCAGAAATTTTGTCATTGTTTGGGACGAATTTCCACGGTGCCTTGTCGAAATTATTTGGCAGATAAAATTACAAATTATTTTTCGCATACAGGCATAAAAAATCCCCTGATTGATAAGGGGATTTTATTTATAATGAATTTAAAACAAATTAACGTTCAATGTTTTCTCCGTAAATATACAGGGTGTGATGCGATAATTTAAAATTGTATTTTAAGCATGCCTCTTCAATAATCTGACGTATTCGTGGATCATAGAATTCATGTACGTCTCCATTGTTCACATCAATCATGTGGTCGTGTTGTAAGGTTGCAAATGCTTTTTCAAATTGAGCAATGTTCTTACCAAACTGATGTTTAACAACCAACTTACACTCGAGTAAAAGATCAATGGTATTATAGAGGGTCGCACGACTCACTCTGTAATTTTTATTTTTCATTGAAATATATAAAGACTCGATATCAAAGTGGCCTTCGCGTGAATAGATTTCTTCAAGTATCGCAAACCTTTCAGGGGTTTTACGATGTCCGTTTTTCTCCAGATATTCTGTGAACATATTCTTCACAGTGTCTTTCGTTTTATGGTTATTCATACTTAAACCAATTTTAAATAAAGGCCAAAAATAGTAATTTTTTTAAAATAGTTTAGACTAAATAAAAATTATTCTTCAATACTTTCAATTCTTAGGACACTATCTATTCCTTTGATTTTCATTAATCGTGCAATAAGGTTTTTTAAATCTTCAACATTGTGGATGTATAAATAAAGGTCTCCTTCGAAAATGCCATCATGCGTATCAAACATTACTGTGCGCATGTTAATATTGTTTTGTTTTGAGATGATAGTGGTTACCTCGTTGAGGATGCCAACCCGGTCGAAACCGTTAAGCTTAATATGACTGAGGTAGGATCTTTTTTTGAATTTAGTCCATTCGGCGGTTATAATGCGGTCACCTTGTTGTGACATGAGCTTGTTTGCTTCCGGACAATTACGTTTATGAATGATTACGTGATTATTTGAATTTATATAGCCCAAAACTTCTTCTCCCGGAATGGGTTGACAACATTTGGCTAATGAGTAATTACTCTCTTCCGGATTTTCCTTTAAGATGAATGTTCCTTTTTTGTCAATTTTTCTTTTCGGAAATTCAAATTGTTTTTCTTCTGGCTTGTCCTTTTTGTTCCAGCCAAATGAGAGTGTCCAGAATTTTGCAAGCTTGTTCTCCCTTCTTGTTTTGAGAATGCTCTCCAATTCATCTAATTCAAGGAAACCCATACCGACCTGGGCGTAAAGTTGGTCTTTATTTGATAGATTGTAATAACTGGATAGCTTTTTAAGCGTGTCCGACGAAGGTTTAATATTGTGTTTCTTCAGTTTTTCCTCGATGATCTCCCGTCCTTTTTCAAGGTGGCGCTTTTTGTCCAGCTTAAATGCTTGCTTTACTTTCCCTTTTGCTTTTGCGGTAATGATAAATTTCAACCATGAGATATCCGGCAATTGAGTTTTTGAAGTCAATATTTCAACTTGGTCTCCACTTTGCAACACATGACTTACCGGAACCAGCTTATGGTTTATTTTCGCACCGATGCAGTGATTCCCCAAATCTGTGTGAATTTCGTAAGCAAAGTCAATAATTGTTGATCCTTTCGGAAGATTTACCATTTCTCCCTTTGGTGTAAATACAATTATCTCGGAGCTGTACAGGTTCATTTTGAATTCATCCAGAAATTCTAACGCGTCAGATTCGGGATTTTGAAGCATTTCCCTGATTTTCTCCAGCCACCGGTCAAGTTCCGATTCAGGCGTTTCATCTCCTTTGTACTTATAATGCGCAGCAAATCCCCTTTCGGCAATCTCATCCATCCGCTGTGTGCGTATCTGCACTTCAACCCATTTCCCTTGTGGCCCCATTACGGTCACGTGTAAAGCTTCATAACCATTTGCCTTAGGAATTGTGATCCAATCACGAATGCGGTCTGGTTTAGGCTTGTAAATGTCTGTAATGATCGATAAAATATCAAAGCATTGCCTTTTTTCCGATAGATTATTTTTCGGATTAAAAACAATTCGAATTGCCATTAGATCATAAACTTCGTCAAAAGACACCCCTTTGGTTTGCATTTTATTCCATATGGAAAATACGGATTTAAGCCTGCCCGAAATATTGAAATTGATATTTTCAGATTTCAATTGGCTTTCAATGGGGGCAATAAATTCTTCAACCAAATAATCTCTTCTTTCTTTTTGGCTATGCAAACGAAAAAGAATCTGACTGTATGTTTCAGGATGTGTATATTTTAGACTGAGGTCTTCTAATTCTGTCTTTATGGTGTAAAGTCCGAGTCGATGGGCGAGTGGGGCGAAAATATAGAGTGTTTCTGCCGCTATTTTGAGTTGCTTATTGGGCTGCATGCTGTCTAAAGTGCGCATGTTGTGAAGCCTGTCTGCAAGTTTTATCAAGATAACCCTAACATCATCAGAAAGCGTCATGAGCATTTTTCGAAAGTTTGTTGCTTGCTTCGAATCGTGCGTAGAAGTTATTTCATCTGATAGCTTTGTTAGGCCGTCTACAACTTTTGAGACTTTTTCGCCAAAAAGATTTTCAATGTCTTCAAGTGTGTAATCGGTATCTTCAACAACGTCGTGCAGAATAGCAGAAATAATTGAAGTTGCTCCCAGTCCAATTTCACTTGAGACAATATGTGCAACTGCTAAAGGATGAATGATGTACGGTTCGCCGGATTTTCGTTTAACTCCTGCATGCGCACTGTTCGCAAACTCAAAAGCCTTTTGAATTCTCTCTTTCCCTTCATCGCTGATTCGTTGACCGAATGTTCGTGCCAAATCGTCGTAATAATCAGCGATTAACCGTTGCTCAGCTTTTGTTTGTAGTGTATTCATTCAATCCTTGCTGTTTGTGAAGATCAGACTTGTAACTGGTAAATATAGATTTTTTCTTCTAAAACCTGTTATATCTGAAAATCTCAGTTCACTCATTTTTCAATCTTTTAAGAATGAATATCAATCAGACTTGAATTGTTCAGTCAGGATAGTGATTATTCTCCGAAAAGCTTTTGTTCTGTAATCTCACAGATGATGTGTCCGATTAGAATTTGTGCTTCCTGAATGCGGGCTGTATTTGAGGACGGAACATTTATTAGAATGTCGCAAATAGCTTTTAGGTCTCCACCGGTTTCGCCGGTTAGTGCGACAACAAACATCCCAATATCTTTTGCTTTTTTTGCTGCATTAATAATGTTGATAGAATTTCCAGAGGTGGATATAGCTATGAATACGTCTCCTTTTTTTCCGGTAGAAGCGACATAGCGCTCGTATGCATTTTCGAAATGATAGTCGTTAGAATAAGCAGTGATAAATGATGAATTTACATGACAGGCTTCGGCATGGATGGGTGGACGATCAAGATAAAACTTACCGGAAAGTTCAGCAGCCAAGTGTTGAGCATCAGCAGCACTTCCTCCATTCCCGCAAAAAAGGGTTTTATTGCCTCGCTGATAACATGCAATTAAAGCTTCTGCTGCCTTCTCAATATTGCTTATCAGTTTGTCATCACGAAGAATATTTTCTTTCAATGATATGGACTGTTTTATTCTGTCACGAATCATGATTGCTCTGTTTGGACACTTCATGGTAAACGGTTAGAAATGCATTTACCATATTCGCCCATGAAAATTTCTTTTTTTCCTCCAGAATGTTGATTTCAAATTCTGATTGCCTATTGTTTTGGTAAAAGTCTATGATCGCATTTGCAATTGCCTTCCCATTGGGTTCAACAACATATCCAACTTTTTGGTCAGGTATTATTTCAGGAAGTCCGCCAACATTTGTCACCAACATAGCTTTTTCAAAATGATAGCCAATTTGAGTAACTCCACTTTGAGTCGCGCTTTTGTAAGGTTGAACAACCAAATCAGCTGCCCCAAAGTATTTATAGACCTGGTCATCCGGAATAAAATCAGTTTTGAGAATGATTTGGTCTTGCAACTTATATTTCTTAATTAATTCAAGGTAAGGCGACGGGGAAGTGTAAAACTCTCCTGCAACAATTAATTTGATGGGAAATTCTGCCAGCCGGCTATCTGCAAAGGCATCCAGTAAAATATCCAATCCTTTGTAATCTCTAATAAAGCCGAAGAATAGTAAATAACCGGTATCTGGCTCCAGCTTTAATAGTTTCTTTGCCTCTTTCGATTCAATTTTTTCTCCGAAATTGTCAAAAAGTGGATGTGGACAAAGTGCACGAGGAAGTTTTTTATTGAACTGGTCAATATCCTCTAAAACAGATTTTGACATTGCCACCATTCCATCAATACTCTTCATGAAATATTTGGTCAGGAGATTGTCTCCGGGTCTTTTTTCATGAGGTATGATATTGTCTGCAAGGCAGATTACTTTTGTCTGTTTGTTTTTTTGAACTATTCGGCAGATTGTACCTAAACATGGCGCCATAAATGGGAGCCAATATCTCACCATCAATAAATCTGGCTTTTCCCTTTTCAAGCGTTTACCAATTTTCAACCAATTTAAAGGATTCACCGAGTTCACAGTTCGCTTGATTGAAAGCTCACTTGGGGCATCCCAATCGGCATATTGTGTCTTCCCCGGAAACAGGATTGATGGGTATTGTAAGGTGAATGTTTCGATTTCGACTTTGTACCCTTGCGAAATAAATTCTCTGGCAAGTCTTTCGTTATATGCGGCTAATCCACCTCTGTAAGGGAATGCAGGACCTATGATTTTTACAGTCTTCAAAATGGGGTCAGGTTTAATTTTGTTCTTCTTTTAGCAAAGTTGCAACATGTTTGTCAATTGGAAAAGTAAATTCAGGCGAGTTTAGATTTTTTCTTTTTACCCATCGAAATGATTGATTCCCATTTTTCATCTCATTAAAGTCAAATGGTTGATGAGATATTTTAAAATTAATCGGCGCTTTTAGTTTTGCCTTGTAGTAAATACTGATTAGTTGATGATCTTTAAAATACAATGCTTTTTGGTAAAAATCAGTTGTGTAAAAATGTTTGATCTGCCCAATTTCCTGTTGACATTCTTCAAGCATTTCTCGTTTTAAGCATTCAATTGTTCCTTCTCCAAATTTTAAACCTCCCCCTGGAAATTTTGTCATTTTTGTGTCCAGTTGAAATTCGTCGGTAATAAGAATTTCATCTTGTTCGTTTTCGAATATTCCGTATACCCGAATGTTGAAATGGTTGAGGTTTTTATTCATGAAGTTCGTTTTTTAGCCATTGGACGATTTCATCCTCCTGATCTGGGTGGAACCAATTAATTGCTTGATCTTTTCGGAACCAGGTTAATTGTTTACGAGCGTAGTGTCTGGAATTTCGTTTAATCAATTCAATTGCCTTTTCTAGACTAATTTCTCCGTCAAAATAGCTGAATAGTTCGCGGTAACCAACCGTGTTCAATGAATTTAAGTGACGGTTTTCATATACAGATCTTGCTTCTTGTTCCAAACCGTCAGCAATCATTTGATCAACTCGTAGATTGATTCTGTTGTATAATTCTTCCCGGTCCCGGTTTAGTCCAATCTTGATGATTCGAAATGGTCTTTGTTTGATTGTTTTTGTTCTCAACAACGAATATGGTTTTCCGGTCATCATGCAAATTTCCAGCGCATGTAGTAATCGTTTTGGATTTTTCAAATCCACCTGTTCATAGTATACCGGATCCAGTTTTTTTAATTGAAGGCGTAAATGCTCAATTCCAAATTCTTTGAATTCATTTGCTAGCTCATCACGCAACTTTGCGTCAACAGTAGGTAGTTCATCTATCCCATTGCACAAGGCATCTATGTACATCATGGAGCCACCAGTCATTAATGCCAGAGGTTTGTATTTATGCAAGGTCTCAATGATTGCCAATGCCTCTTTCTCGAACTGGCTTGCGCTGTAATATTCTGTAATTGAATGGGAGTGGATGAGATGATGGTTGACCGCTTCAATGTCTTTTTGCGGTGGAACAGCTGTTCCTATGCTAAGTTCCCTATAAATCTGACGGGAGTCTGAAGAAATTATTTCAGTACTGAATTCTTTTGCTATTCGTATGCTAAGGTCGCTTTTTCCGACTCCTGTAGGCCCCAATACGACAACTAACGTTTTTTCCATTGATAACTAATTGCGAAAGCCAAAGGTAGCCGTTTTAAATAAAAAAAGAAGGGGAATTAATCCCCTTCAACCAAATCTTCCATCTCTCCAAAAATTTCGTTATAATCATCTAGATCACCATAGTCTTGATAGACAACGCCGTTGTTCTGCGTTCTAATTCCCTGATCGTGCATTTCTTGTTCAATCACTTGCGCAGGAGCTTCACCTTTTTTCAAGGTTACTTTTGTTTCTTGAAGATGCTTTTCCATAGAAATTTGAGTTAGTTCAATATAAAAAGATCTGTCATTAAAAAAGTCAAATACATAAAGTAATCGCTGATTAACATCAGTTATAAATTCGTTTAATGTTGTTTTGCCCATTATCCTGCTTTGCATTCCGCTAAATCCTAAATCAAGGAGTGTTATCTCCAATTGACTGCCGTGCTTTTCTCCCGGAACGAAAAACGAGGCCATTTGATCCGGCTCGTAACCGCAGGTTTCTTGTATGCAGCGATGTAAATCAGCAAATGTGTTTTGACTATCTATTTCAATCGAGCGTAAAAAATCAGGATTTTCAATAGATGTCATTCTAAATTGGTAAATCATACATTTTGTAAATTGTGATTTAGCAAATAAGTTTTTTTAACCCTGTTTAAAGCACGCAGGTTTTTTTAACGGCAATCTAAAAAAAAGGTTAGAGTATAAATGTTAAAAAAGATTAATTGACAAAAAGGCAGTTCTAAAAAGTTGCGATGCAGGATGTTATGGTTGCTGGATTCTCTGATATAAATCATGTTTTTAACAAATACTAGAATGAAATCTTCGTATGTTCGGCAAAAAATCGAACTTATAAATCTAAAATTCTATTGATTATGATTATAATAGATTCGGAGTTGATTATTCTGGAACCCATTTTGAATCGAGTAAAAATTCAAGTTTTCCCTTTATTTGTGATGTTTTAAGTTAAATACATATCCGTTTATTAGGCTCACTTATATAGTTTTTCGCTTAATGCCGCAGCCAATTGGTTTTGTTTCAGATGGGTTTACTGTTCCTCCTTCTGATATGCTTTTAATTGCATTCTTGAGGTAAGCATTGTTAACTTTTGATTCGTCATCATAGTTGTCTTCAATTGCCCCTTTGTAAACTAATTTCATTTCGCTGTTAAATAAGAATACATGAGGAGTTGTTTGTCCTCCAATTGCATTTGCAAGCAAACTTTCCCTGTCCACTAAATAGGGGAATTGATAATTGTGTTCTTTTGCATGTGTTTGCATTGCTTCATAGGAATCAACACCGGATCGGTTTCTGTAATTTGAATTTAATACTGCCATTCCAACTTGATGTTTATCAGCCCAGCTTTTTAAATCGTTATATCGACCTTCCCATTTCTTTACAAAAGGGCAGGTGTTGCATGAGAATATCACTACAAGTCCGTTATCCTGCTTAAGATCAGCCAATGAAAATGTTTTTCCTGAAACACAGGTCATTTTAACATCGCTATGTGGTGCTTCGTCTCCAACTTGAAGTTGGTTATTGCCTGCAAATACTGAAACGCCGGCAAAAAATACTAGAAGGCTAAGTAATTTTTTCATAATAATACATTTTTGTCTTTTATTTTAACAAAACTGCTTTCCGGCTTGTTTCTTAATAATTGTAAACTACATGAGAAATGCTTAGAGATATTCGAAATAACTACCATAAATTCGAGCTTAAAGAAGATTCTTTAACAAATAATCCAATTGATTTTTTCAGAAATTGGATGGATGATGCGATACGATATGAGGTAAAAGAACCCACAGCAATGATTTTGGCGACTTCCACATCCGGACAACCAGATGCTCGGGTTGTTTTGCTTAAGGAGGTTCGTGATGGTGGATTTGTATTTTATACAAATTATATGGGGCAGAAAGGATTACAGCTCAGTGTCAACCCAAAAGTTGCATTAACTTTTTTTTGGATTGAACTTGAAAGACAAGTGAGAATAAAAGGTGAGGTTCAGAAAATTGGGGAGCAAGAATCAACTGATTATTTTGCAACCAGACCCAGGGATAGTCAGTTGGGAGCCTGGGCATCCAAGCAAAGTAAAGAGATTGAAAGCAGGGAAGGGCTGGAGCAGCAGTATGAAGAATTTGAGCGTAGGTTTGAAGGAGAACAAATTCGTCGGCCTGATCATTGGGGAGGCTATTTAGTTGTTCCATACGAAATAGAATTTTGGCAGGGGCGTCCTAATCGCTTGCACGACAGAATTCGTTATAAATTACACAAGGGAAACTGGAATTATGCCCGGTTGCAACCATAAAAAATGCTCCTGAAACTAATCAGAAGCATAAAAAGCAGACCTGTAAGCCGGGTTCTGTACTCTCCGTCAGCTGACGGAGAACCTCTATCATTTATCTGGCCGTATTATTGCTAATACGATCTAGCAGCCTACCCCTTCCGACCTTCATTTAATAATAAATGAAACCAAAATGGGCCATTCTGTAAATCGGAATATATTTGGCCTTGCAACCCATGAGGTGTACGGCTTCCGAAGTTGCCTACGGAACCGGTGAGCTCTTACCTCACCTTTTCACCCTTTCCTCTGCAAGAATACATCAAGCGGAGGTGGTTTTTTTCTGTTACACTGCTGTAAACTTACGCCTACCTTCCCGTTAAGAAGCATGGTGCCCTGTGTTGCCCGGACTTTCCTCCTCCCGTCAGCTGACGGAAAGCGATAGAGCGGTCTGCACGGCAAAAGTAATGAAAAGTTTCGAGTTACGTGTTGCAGGTTACGAGTTGCGAGTTGTGGGCGTGGGGAACGAATTTGTTTTGTACTGAGCTACAAGTTGATATGTGGTGATAAGCGCATATCAATGAGCTGGCAATTGATAACCAATGCAATTAAATACTTTCAACTGACAGCGTCCTGATATTAATGAGTTTTTCCGTAATTCACTCCTTCAATCCATCACTCTTATTCGTATCGCAAACTTTCTATCGGATCAAAGCGGGCGGCTTTTTGTGCAGGATAATATCCGGAAACAACGCCAACACCAAAACAAAGAGCAACACCAACAAAAATCCAAACCCACGGGATGATAAATGATATACCGATTAGCATGGAGACAATATTTCCGACTAAGATGCCTAATACAATTCCAAGTGCACCACCCATTTGGCCGATTATAATTGCTTCAATTAGAAACTGTTGACGGATTAGTGAGGATGTTGCTCCGATTGCTTTTCGAACACCAATTTCCCTGGTTCGTTCAGTCACGGATACCAACATAATATTCATCAAGCCAATAGCAGCACCAAATAATGTGATCAAACCTATAATTGTTGCGACCAGTGTGATATTCTTAATATTATTAAGTAACACATTTACCAGGTTATCACTTTTCTCAATGTTAAAATCGCTTTCATCACTTGGGTTAAGTCCACGAACAATTCTGAAAGTTCCTTCTGCTTCACCCATCGCGGCATCCATTAATTGAGAATTGTCGATCTTCACCTGCAAGTTGAAGTTCATTTGTGGACGTGAGAAATAAGTCCTTACATTGGAATATGGTATTAAACACATCTCGTTTCCACTACTACCAAAACCTCCACCTTTCGGTTTTAAGGTGCCGACAACCCGGTAGCGCCCGCTTCCTATGCTGATTTCTTTTTGGAGAGGATTGACGCCATTTTCAAATAGTCGTTTTACCAGTCCGTCACCGAGTAAAACAACATTTAAGCCGTCGTTTATGTCAGAAGCTGAAAAATTTCGCCCCTTTTCAATTTCATGACCAGCAGTATAAATGAAGCTTTCGTCAATGCCTTGAACTGTAACATTGGGATTTGATTTTTTTGATTCATATTTAACAGTAGCCGTGCCTGTCGCATTCACAGAAATAGAAACCATTCCGGGAAACTCAAAACGGTCTTTAAATTCTTTTGCCTGATAATAATTAATGTATGCATGATTTTTTGTACGATACCGATTATTACCAACCTGAACACGCATGCCTCTGGACGTAATGGTGAAAGTATTCACCCCCATAAATGTAAATTCTTCTGTGATCGATTTTTTAATAGCATCAATTGCTGTAAGGATGCCGACTAAAGCTGTGATTCCTACAGCGATAATTAGTACTGTAAGAATAGTACGTAAAAGATTACTGCGAATTGATTGCAATGAAATCTTTAAGTTCTCGATGAGTAAGGAACCTAAGCGCATGGGGGTTGAGTTAATTTATTTGGCAATTTCAGAAATAATTGGCGAATCACCAAAAAGATTGTATGCTCATTTATTGAGGATAGGAGGGTGTTGATAAGGTTCTGTTTTTCTTGAAAGTATAATGAAGGATCGAAGCCGAGTGAAATTCGTTACATAAATTGTGATGGCGAAAAAAAACCGTCTCTGCAAAGAGACGGTTTCCATATATAATAATGTAAGATTAAAATCTCAAATTATTTTACTGAGTCCATGTATGAAATCAATTCGCAAACTTTTGCAGAATATCCCATTTCGTTGTCATACCAAGAAACAACTTTTACGAAGTTTGGAGACAAAGAGATACCAGCACCAGCGTCGAAGATAGAAGTACGAGTGTCACCGATGAAGTCGTTAGAAACAACCATATCTTCAGTGTAACCAAGTACGCCTGCCAATTCGCCTTCAGAAGCAGCTTTCATAGCAGCACAGATTTCTTCGTAAGAAGCACCTTTTTCCAAAGTAACAGTCAAGTCAACAACAGATACATCAGGAGTAGGAACACGGAAAGCCATACCAGTCAATTTTCCGTTCAATTCAGGAATTACTTTACCTACAGCTTTAGCAGCACCAGTTGATGAAGGGATAATGTTTTGACCAGCTCCACGTCCACCTCTCCAGTCTTTCATAGAAGGACCGTCAACAGTTTTTTGAGTTGCAGTAGTTGCGTGAACAGTAGTCATCAAACCTTCTTTGATACCGAAGTTGTCGTTCAATACTTTAGCTACAGGAGCCAAACAGTTAGTAGTACAAGAAGCGTTTGAAACGAAATTCATATCGTTAGTATAAGCTGTGTTGTTTACACCCATAACGAACATTGGAGTATCGTCTTTTGAAGGAGCAGACATAACAACTTTTTTAGCACCAGCGTCCAAGTGACCTTGAGCTGATTCTTTTGTCAAGAAAAGACCAGTTGATTCAACAACGTATTCAGCACCAATAGCACCCCAGTTAATGTCAGCAGGATTTCTTTCAGCAGTTACGCGGATTTCGTCACCGTTAACAATTAGTTTACCATCTTTAACTTCAACAGTACCGTCGAATTGTCCGTGAGTAGAGTCATATTTTAGCATGTAAGCCATGTAGTCCACATCGATCAAGTCGTTAATTCCAACAACTTGAATGGTGCCTTTTGCAACAGCCTGACGGAAAACAAAACGTCCGATACGGCCAAATCCGTTGATACCGATTTTAATTTTTGACATAGTGAATAATTTAAAATTAATGAAAGATTTATTCTTTGATATTTTAAGCCTTTAATTTGATTTTTTTAAAGCCACACAAAATAACTAACTATATTCAAGAACTTCAAATTTTTCTATTTCGATTTCTTTATTTTGCTAACGGTTTAAAATTTAATTAATGTTAGTCTTCGAAGAATCTGTGAATACGAATAGTTTGAAATAGTGGAACAGGTGATTCTGATACGATTAAGGTATACTATATAATAATGTATAGGATGTGAATAATAGAAATGAAACGAGAAAGTGAAAGTTTATCCTTTCCGTTATTTTTTTCCCGACCGGTGTTTGGTGTGTTCAAACTGACTAATATCAAATGAATCCAGATCACTCGCCGCGACACGATAATTTTCAAATTCTTCTAAAAGCAGATTAGCTTGTTGAACGTATCGGAGATATTTTTTCTTTCCAAATATTCCTGAACTCATGATTTTAAGTTCAGTCCTTGTTTCGGCAAGCGAGTCTTTTATAAATGTCATGAAAAGTTCGGAGTAATCTTTTAATACATCATTATTCAAATCATGCGCAGCATGGAAAGCCATCTTGGTCGATTTGAAATAACCCTCGTAATCTTTATCTATTAAATGTTTTCTTGAGTAGTTTAATAAGTCATTTAATCTCGAAAGTAATTTCCTTAATTGGTCGTCTTGCAAATTTGAACTAATTACCTCAATCGCTTCGTTAAAATATCCTGTCCCTTTTTGTTTTGAAGTCCGTTTCATCTCATATTTTATTTTCACATCACAATATATAAAAAGAATTACATGATCATTGATTTTATATTTTTAAACACAACAAATAATATAGTACAAATTTTGAATTATTTCAAAAAGGTAGAGAATTAGCTTGCAAACTTACTTTACGATTTTAACGAGACGTAGTTTCAATATTTAAGGAAATAGCACAGGTGTAAGTTGAATATTAAAATCTCACAGGCCTTTAAAAAGGATAAGTTGTTGATATTTAATTTTCATGAGCCGTTTTTATTGTTCCGGTATTTTTGAAATCTAGGAGAGTTGGTTCAAAATTCAATGTTCAATGATCAATGTTCAATGATCAATGATCAATGATCAATGTTCAATGATCAATGATCAATGATCAATGTTGCGGGTTCCAAATTCCACATTTCGGTTTCCTTTCTCCACTGGCGCAGTGCTCACCTTCCTTCAATGTTCAATGTTCAATGTTCAATGTTCAATGATCAATGTTCGAATCCATTTATCTAAGATCCAGCATCCAGTCACTATTTGAGCTTTGATCCAAAGGGACCGTCCTTTTCTAAGAGAACGGTTCCCTTGCTACAGCTCTCTGTGTCCAGTGCTCGTTGCTCAAATTCAACCCGTAACCTGCAACCCGCAACATCCGTTCTCCGGTCTCCTTTCTCTTACAACCTTATTTATTATTTGGCGATCGTACACCGGGTTGTTGCAAGCTCTGGTAGGGTAATTTTCTTATTAAGGGTATTAGACCTAAATGTAGCTAGATTTCAATCATAAATAGCGATTGAATGTTCTTTGAAAAAATCTGAAGTTAATTCAATTCTATTATAAGAAGTTAAAATTGTGATTTGGGAAGTAGTACTGTCAGGACGAGCTCCTGGCTGTACTTTTCTTGAATAAACGGAGGTGAAGATGATTGAGTGGTATTCTTGAATGTTGGTGTATGTTTATTTAATGAATACGCTGGGCATTCACATGTTTTACAAGAGACAGTAAATAACGTAATGCCAATTAGGGAAATGAGTAGGGAGTATTTTTTCAACTTTTTATTCATATTGTTTAAGAAACGTGAATATAATTGAATTATTATAAACGATAAAATGTAATTAATTGCAATTAAAAGTAGAATGAAGAATTGACAAAGTGGTGTCATGAATTGTCAATATTATTTTGCAATAGATCAATGTGTCAATTAAGTTAAATTAGCTCTGCGATATTCTTAAACTTTGCACCCACTCCACTTTTGGAGCGATTCAAAATAATTTAGAAAGTGGAAAAATTCTTGAATTTATTGCAATTAAACGCTTGTTCTTTGAATAGAATTTTTATAGGTTTGTATGGTCTTGGACTCACTATGTCCATGATAGGATGAAATAATCAATAAATATGAATGATATAATACAATCAATCAATCAATTAAGTACAATTAAAAAACAAATGCTATGAGAAAATCATTTACTCAGCTTTTTAGTATTTTTATACTGATCTGTGCGTTTGGGTTTACATCATTTGGCGAGGGAATCTTTGACGATACCTATCCAACTGGGACAAATGTAGATCCAACAACCACGGAATTTGCTGTAAAATTCATGGAGGATATCCAGTTTACAGCAAACGGTGGGACTTTTACAATCTATAAGGATGGAAGTCCAATTGAAGCCATCGTTGTAAGTTCAACAAGCACTGATGTTTCTATCATTGATGGAGATAGCTTGGTGATTACTTCTGGAGTAACCCTTGAAGAGAATATGAGTTACTCAGTGATACTTACAGCTGGTTCAGTTGAAACAGTGGCTACGCCAACTGGTAATGGGGAAATCGACTGGGGTTTCACTGTTGGTGATTATACTGCTCCTGTTGTTAATACACTGGATCCTGAAAATGGCGCAACAAATGTATACACAGAAGACGGTTTCTCACTTACTATCAGTTTTACTGATGCAAATACTGTTGATCCTGTTGAAGGTGGTAAGTTTTGGATTTACCAGGCCGATGGAACTGTTGTTGACATCATTGAAATGAATGAAGGAAACACTACTGTTAATCTAGATGGTAGCGTTACCGTGGATGTTGCTGCTGGTGCTTATTTTTATGGTGTAAATTCATATTACGTAAATGTTGAAGCAGGTGCCTTTAAAGATGACACAGAGAATGCGAATGAGTTTGCCGGGATTATGGATAATACTACCTGGACATTTACTACTGCTGTTTATGAAGCACCTACATTTGTTTCAGCTGCTGTTTCTAATGTAACTGATGATTCTGCAGATTTTGATGCTACGCTAAGCGAAGCTGGTACTGTTTATTTTACAGTAAATATGTCTGAGGAAGCACCTACTGCTGCTACATTGTTTGCTGGAGGTCCAGGTTACTTCAGTGCCACTACTGATGAAGACGGTGTAATTGAAACAGCTGACTTGACTCCACTTAATGATGGTGTTACTTATTACATACATTATACCGCTGAAAGCTCTTTCGGAGTGGAAAGCGAAACTGTAGGAACAATTGAGTTTACTACTGTTGATGTTACAAAACCAAGCTTAGAATCTAATTCTGAATTAGCAACTGATAATGTTACTACTGGATTAAAATTGGTATTTGACGAAGATGTTGTTACTGGAACCGGTAATATCGAAATTCGTTTACAAAGCAATAATGAAGTTGTAAGAACAATTGCAGCTGCTGATTTGATGGTTGATGCAGAAGATGCTTCGATTGTTACTGCAAGTTTTGCAGGTCTTGAAAATGAAGTTGGTTATTATGTATTGGTAGATGACGCTATTGTAGCTGATGCAACTGGTAATACTTATGATTCTGACTTTGTTGTTGCAACGGACTGGATGTTTACTTCTGCGGATAGTAAAGTTCCTACTGCTACTGTTGCAATGGAAGTTGCGGCTTCTCCAAATGGACTTGAGGATGTTATCGTTACATTCAGTGAAGACGTTCAGCTAGTTGATGGAACAGATGTTGCAACCTTGAATGGTCAGAACCAAACTGTTTGGTTCCCATATATTACATTGGAAGAAGAAGGAGAAGAACTACCGTTTACTGCAACTTATGCAGCAATGGAATTGGTAATTACTCCAACAATTGCATTAGATCCGATGACTACTTATCAGGTTAAGATTCGTCCTAATACTGTTGAAGATCTTTCTGAAAATCCTTTCAGTGCTGTTGAGGTATTCTTAGATGTTACTACTGAGAATTTCACTACTCCTGCCGTTGACGTTGATTATGACATGGATGGTGTAAGCGGTGTAGTAACTTATACATTCAACAAGCCAGTATACATTGGTGGAGTTGCTGCTGAATCTGCTGATTTTACAGTTACTTATTCTGATGGTGGTGCTGTTGCAAATGCAGCTGTTTTTGCTGGTACAACTTTAACAATAACTCCAGCGGCTGATTTGGCTGAGGAAGTTGAATATACTGTTGATGTTGATACTGAGAGCTTCGAAGATGAATTTGGAGTTGCTTTCCCATCTTTAGCTAGTTTGGTATTCACTACTCCTGATGTGACTGCTCCAACAGCTACATTTAGCCACGAAGATCCTTATACAACGGTTAACGCGGATGGTGATCTTACAATTACATTTGACGAAGAGGTTGGTCCTTCACCTGCAAGTAGCGACCTTGTTGTCGTGTTTAAAGCAGACGATAAAAACGGTGCTGATCTTGATGCAGCAGTTAGTTTTGATGGTACAGTTGTTACAATTAATCCAGATGCTGATTTAGTAGATGGAAACACATATTATTATGGTGTTGGTGCTGTAACTGACGGAACCAATGTAGTTGATGCACAATTCAGAACGTTCACATATTCTCCTGCATATCCTGATGTTGTGGAGTTATCTTCTTCGAATCCTAACGATGGTGCTACTGGAGTTGAGCTTGCTGGCGGAGATTTAGTTGTGATGCTTACGTTTGACCAAAATGTTAAACCAAATCCTGGTTTATCAGGAGCTGCAACGCTTCACTTAGCCTCTGACGATTCTGAGATTGCTAGCCAGACTCTTGAAGCTGGCGATTTTGATGGAAGCATCGTAACCCTGACTTTTACTCCAGGGGCAGCGTGGACATCTGAAACAGATTACTATATTAATATAGAAGAAGATATTATTGTCTCTTCATCATCAAACGAAGTTAAATACGGTGGTATTCTAGATGCAACAACATTGAACTTTACATCTAAAGATACTGATGCACCAACTATTGCTGCAGTAGAAGCGTTTGATGGACTAGAACTAACGATAACAATTACTGAAACCGGCAGTGGCGAAGATTTGAAAGCCGGAACAGGAAACGTTACAATTAGTAGTGCTGAAGGTGATGAGTATGTTGTTGCAATTGGCGATTTTGATATTGATGGTGCCGTCGCTACGTATACTCAAACCGTCACAAACTATAGTACAGATTATACTATTGAATACGGCGCTACTATTTTAACTGATTTAGCAGATAACGCTTCGAATCCATTAGATCCTGGTGCAGCAACATCTGGAGATAATACCGCTCCTGGTGTTGATACTTTGGTACCTGCTGATGGAGCTGAGTTGGTCGATATAAATACTGTATTTACTATTAAGTGGGATGAACCTGTTGTATTGGGTGAAGCTGGTACTTCTATTTTCTTGGTAGAAGATGTTGATAAAAACGAATCTGGTGCTACTATCGATGCTGTAACTGGAAACTTGGTACTTGATGGTACTGATTTGATGGTTGCTCAAGCTAATATTGGAGTTGGAACTGACGTTGTTTTGAACGGAACAACTGCAACTATTAACTTCGGTGTAACATTGGTAGATGGAAAAGATTATTACGTTCTTGTTCAAGCAGAAGCTTTTAAAGATATTGTAACTCCTGCTAGTAAAATCTTAGGAAATGAGGAGATTTCAGCTGGAGATTGGGCGTTCACAACAAGAGATGTAGTTGCTCCTGAATTAACTTCTGTTACTTATGACGAAGTTGTAGTAGGTGAAGGTATTGCAATTGGTAGTACTATTGTATTGACATTTGACAAACCTCTTGAATTGGTTACTCCAGCAGGTGGCGAGATTTTAGATGTTGATATCGCAAATTACTTTACTATTACTATAGGTGGTGCAGATGCCGAGTTTACAGGAACTGTTAACGAAGCAAAAGACCAATTCGTATTAACTTTAGTTACTCCATTAACTGAAGAAGATAGCGATGAGCCTGTTGTTGTTGATGTTGCTGATGGCGTACTTCGTGGAAAAACAAACGAAGTGGTGATGGCAGCTGGTGCTGATTACGAAACAACATTCAAAGTTTCTGATTATGTAGCACCAACAGCTACATTGACTGCTCCGGTAGCAGCAGCTTCAGGAACTGAGATTTCATTTAGTATTACTTCTGACGATTCAGCTGGTAAAGCATACTATATTGTACAAGCTGGTGGTGATGCTCCTGATGCAGCTACAATCATGGCAGACGGTGTTGAAGCTGACTTTGGTTTAATGGAAATTGACGGCTTAATGTCAGAAACTCTTTATGATGTTTATGCTGTTGTTACTGACGAGGTTGGAAATGTTTCCGATGTTGTAACTGATGATGTTACTACTCCTGACGTAACAGCTCCTATAGCTGATGCATTACCAACTATGTTTGATAAGGATAATGTAATGACTATTGCATTTGATGATGATATGGTACTTGGAGGTCTAACGACGGCAGTCTTGTATAATGCTGAAACATTAAATGAAGCTGGTGCAGTTTCTGTTTCTGTTTCTGATGATACTAACTTGACTTTTGATGTATCTAGTTTAACTCCTGCTGATGGTGATGAGTTTATCATTGTCCTAGTTGGTGGTCCTATCACTGATGAAGCTGGAAATGAGTGGGCAGATGTTCCAACTGCTATTGGTGACAATGCTTGGATTGCTGCTATTGCTGATCGCACTGCTCCAACGGCCGTATTTGCTCCAGTTAGCGACGTATTAGCTGACCAGGTATTCACACTTACATTTGACGAAAATGTAATGTTGACTGAAGGTGCATCATTCATCGTATACAATGGTGATGATGATGAAATCTTCGAGATTGTTGATGCTGCTAATGTAACTGTTGTTGACAACGTTGTAACTATTGATCCTGATCGTTTATTCTGGGTTGAAGAAGCAAATGATACTCCACATTCATTCTATATTGATATGGAAGCTGGTTCTGTTAAAGACATGTCTGGAAATGTTTGGGTACCAATAGAAATGGATTTCACAACTATTGACAATGTGGCTCCAACAACTGAGTTTGATCCAGCTGATGGTGACACTGATGTACCTGTTGCTTCTAATATTACCATTACTTTCAGTGAAGCAGTAACTATGCCTAATGGTACAGTTATCGACAGCTATGATTTGGATAGCCTACTATATTTGACAGTTGATGGTGAAGCTCTTGACTTTGCTGCATCATATGCTGCTGAGGTTATCACAATTGTTCCTGCTGAAAGTTTTGTTGAAGGAACAACGTATGTTGTTGGAATGAAGGAAAAATTCATTGACGATGCAGGAAACGTAGCAGCAGCAAAAGAAGTTAGCTTTACTACTGTAGAGACTATCGTAACTCCTGTTCCTAATGAGAATGTGATGATTTCTCCAGATAATGAAGATGCTCTGAATCCAACAATCATTCCTATTGGTCAAGAATTTAAAGCACATTTCGGTGGTCAGGTTTATCGTTACAGCGAAACTGCTCAATACAACAATATTAAACCTGATGTTGATTACTTGGAAACTGCATTCAAAATAACTAACACTGATGCTACTGTAGACATTGACTTTACTGTTAGCATTGAAGAGTGGACTGAAGATACAACTATATTTGTATTGACTCCAGCTGATAATCTGGATAGTGAAACTAATTACATGGTTAAGTTATATTCTAACTACCTACAAATTGGTACAGCTTACAGTGATCCTTTAAATCTTGGTTATACTGATCAAACCCATGTAATTGCTAGTAATGATTATATCACTGTTGATGTAATTGCTCCAGAAGTAGAGGTGTATATGCCAGCGGTAGAGGCTACAGCTACTAAAGATGACGTATTAGCACTTAATTTCAATGAAGATGTAAAAGTTGGAACTGGAATGATCCAGATTTACACATGGAACGGTTTGTTAGAGAAAGAAGTTGATGTAACTACATTAGTTCCTGAAGAAGGAGATGAAGATACTGACTATGTGAAAATCATTGATCTTTCTGAAATCCCAACTAACAACGAATATTATGTGATTGTTCCTGCTGGTGCATTCCTTGATTTATCAGACAACCCATTTGCTGGTCTGTTAGCTGAAGATGATTGGTCATTCTTAGTACGCGATGATGCAAATCCAGGGGTAGCTTCTTACGCTCCAATGGGTAATTATGCTGCAAAAGACTCATGGATTACTATTGAGATGGATCGTAATGTTGATCTTAGTGATGCCGGATACGTTGCTATTTATGATGAAGAAGGTGTTGCATTGGAAATCTTCAGAATCAGCGATAATGCAGCTGCTTTTGTTCGTGTAAATGATCGAACATTTACGATTGATCCAGATATGGTATTCACTGAAGGTGCTACTTATAAAGTTGAATTAGCTGCTGGAACATTCGAAGCTGATGTTGATGCTACATTGAAAAATCCTGCATTCGACTGGATGTTCACTGTTGAGATTACAAAAGCTCCTGAAGTTACTGCTAAGACACCAGCTGATGACGCTACTGAAGTAGATGTTAATACAATGGCTGAAATGATATTTGACGTGCCAGTACAAGCAGGTTCTGGAATGATCGAACTTCATATCAATGATGGTGCTACTATTGTTCATACTTTCGATGTTACTTCTGATGAAGTTATGTTCGACTTGGATACAGTTAGATTTGATCTTTCTGCTTACCTTGAGGATATGGCAACTGAGTACTATATTATAGTTCCAGAGGGTGCTATTATGAATATGAGCTCAACATCGCCAATGGCATTTGCAGGCTATGAGCAAACATATGACTGGAACTTTAGCACTGTTAGTGATGCTACTGCTCCTATGGCATTGACATATTCACCAAACGCTGAAACTATCGAGGATAATCATCCAGATGCATTGGTAATCACTTTTGATGAAGCAGTTGCTTTAAGCGAAATGGGTGGAAATCTAATGATTACTGGCGTTGGCGGAACTGATGCCTTAGTGACTGTCGCTTTAACTGCAGAGATGGTTAGCGAAGATGGTATGACTGTTACTGTAACTTATGATGCTGCAGTTAATGGTGGTTTAGATAAGAATTCTGACTATTTCGTAACTGTTGAGGCAGGTGCGTTAGAAGATATAGCTGGTAATGCCTGGGAAGGTGTTGCTGACGAAACTACATGGACATTCACTACTGGTGCTGATTTCCAGACCGGTATTGAAGACCAAGTAAGTGGTTCTCTCGAGTTCAAGGTTTATCCTAACCCATTTGATGGTTATGTGACTGTTGATAATGCTAACGAATTGTCTCGCATCGTTATTTCTAACATCGTTGGACAACCAGTTAAAGACATTGTTAACCCAACAGGTACTATCAATACTGGAGACTTAAGCAGCGGAATCTATGTAATCACTCTTGTAAAAGATGGTGAAGTAGTGAAAGCTGAAAGGATTGTTAAAAGGTAATACCGAATTGATTGATTAAAAAGGGGAGGCCAAGTGGTCTCCCTTTTTTTATCTCTTATTGGTTACTATTACAAGAAAAATGGAATAGTAAAAAAGGGATGACGCCAGTTGTAATGGTGTCATCCCTTTTTTATAAAATTTGGCAAAAAAATTCCCCCAGGGGTGCTTGGGGGATTCTTTGTTCGTAAATAATCAGTAAGTTACGAACACTTCAACAATTTTTGATGGATAATGCAAATTAGATCGTTTTGGATTGATGGGCAATACGTAAATTTACCTAAAAGTTAAATAAATTATTGCTACGTATAGTTGAATTAAATGCCTATAAGGTCGGTCTTCTATTACTTTCTCAATCTTTATTATCTTTGCCTAATTCTTAAAAACAATCGTAAAATTAGATCATAAATAATAATGGAATCTCTATTCAATCATAAATCAATTCGGAAATATAAAAATAAGGATATCGAATCGAAATTGCTGGATAAGGTACTTGAGGCGGGAATGCGCGCATCAAATACCGGGAATATGCAGTTATATAGTGTCATTGTTACCAAAGATGAGCAAAATAAGCAGATGATGGCTCCATTGCACTTTAATCAGGGAATGGCTACTCAGGCTCCAATAGTGTTGACGATATGTGCAGACGTAAACAGGTTTAATAATTGGTGCAAGCTTCGAAATGCAGATGCTGGGTATAATAATCTCTTGTGGTTTGTAAATGCGACTATTGATGCAATGCTGTTTGCTCAGAACATTTGTATTGCTGCTGAATCTGAAGGTTTAGGAATTTGTTATTTGGGAACCACCTTATATAATGCAAAAGAGTTTATAGAAACACTTAAATTACCAGAAGGAGTAGTGCCTTTAACTGCTATTACGATGGGGTATCCGGATGAAGATCCCGCATTGGTCGATAGATTGCCTTTAGAAGCCATTTTGCACCACGAAACATATCGAGAGAACACTTCATTCACGATTGAGAAATATTACAGAGAAAAGGAGCTATTGGAGATTTCGCAAAAGTTTGTGGAGGAAAATGGAAAGCAAAATCTCGCACAGGTGTTTACAGATGTTCGCTATAAGAAAGCCGATAATATATTCTTTTCAGAAAAACTCGTAAAGACATTAAAAGATCAGGGATTCGATTTATAGGAGTTGGATTACTTTATTAGTCTTTTATCAATAATCTCTTGAAATGCATGGCGGAAGATGTTACCGACTGGTATTTTTTGATTCCCAATTTCCACTAAATTTCCGGTGACAGCTTTTATTTTATCCAGACGAATGATAAAGGATTTGTGAATTCGAAAGAAATCAGATTCAGGTAATAATTCTTCCATTTTTTTCATTGAAAGATTCGTTACTAAATGACTCTCTTTCAAATGTACTTTGATATAATCTCCGAGTCCTTCAATAAAATAAATGTCTGATATTTCAACTCGAATAGTTTTTTTATTGGCCTTGATGAAAATGTAATCTTCTTCAGTGCCATTATTTTCGCTTTTAGATTTTAGCAGGGAAAGTTGTTCTTCAGCTTTCTGGTAGGCTTTGAAAAATCGTTCAAAAGAAAATGGTTTTTTCAAGTAATCTAAAATATTCAATTCATAGGCTTCAAGAGCATAATCAGTATACGCTGTTGTTAAAATTACCTGCGGAGCATTTGGGAGATTCTTAAGGAAGTCAAGTCCAGAGATTCTGGGCATGTTTACATCCAGAAACATTAAATCAATACTTTCTTCTTTTAATACAGAACTTGCCTCAATCGCATTGTTGCAAGTCCCAACAATGGTAAGATTTGGAATGTCTTTAGCATATTCTAAAATGACCTGTTGAGCCAAAGGCTCATCATCAACTATTAAAGCACGTACATTCATAGTTTATCTTTTAGGGTAAGTTCTAAGACCACTTTAAAGATATTTTCTTTTTTTATGATATCCAGTTTATATTCTTCTTTTTTATATAGATACTCAAGCCTTTTTTGTGCATTTTTCAATCCTATTCCGTGCGCCTTGTCTTTTCGTACTATGCTGGTTGGCTCATAATTATTTTCCACTTCAAAATATAACTTATTCTCATTGATTTTGAGGTCAATATTGATGAATGAATCTTCAGAAATTGATTTGCTACTATGTTTGAATGCGTTATCAATGAACGGCTCAAAGATTAAAGGAATGATCAGTTTGTTTTTCACCTCACCCTCAAGATTGAAATTAATCGCTACTTTATTGCTAAGCCTTATCCGTTGAAGTTCAATGAAATTTTTGACGAATTCGACTTCTTTTTTCAGTGAGATATAATTTTCTCTGGATTCATAAAGAACATGCCGCATCAGATCTGAAAGTTTTAAGATCATTTCCGGAGCTTGTTTCGAATTCACGAGAGACAATGAGTAAATATTATTCAGGCAATTAAAAAGGAAATGGGGATTAATCTGTGATTTAAGGGCGCTTAACTCAGCCTCCAATTTTTCACGTTCAACTTTGTTGTAACGAAGCGAGATATCTTGAAGGTGTAGCCAATCTTTTACGAATTTGATAAGGGAAGTAACTCCAACATAAACAGCGGCTGTAAAAAAGTATGAAGAATATAACTTTCTGGAAATTTCATAATTCACTGTATAATCCAGTAAAAGAATAATTATCGTTGATGAAGCTGCAAGCGTAATCAATAACCAAAAGGTGTAATATATATAGTTTTTGGTCTTTAAAAAATGTGGAATTAGCAATAATAAGTTGAGATAAACTGCAAGGGCAAATCCCAGGTTTGGAATAATCGCTCTTAGAAATACGACAGGAGTATAAACCATCTGAGCATCTGAAGCTACATAGAAAGCCCAAAGTGCAAATGCAAAACTACAGATCCAGAAAAGAATGTGACCTGCAATTCTTAGGCGTTGATAGTTGGTAGAAAAAGCCATCAGATACGGTCTTTTCGTTTTATAAGCTTTTGATAGTAATATTTTACAGGATTGGTATACTTAAGTTGTTTCCATGGCCTGCTACTGTGTGGCATATGCACCACCGGTAAATTCGTCAGTAAATAGTTATTAAAACCCATCGATTTTGATTGTCTGGATATAAATACATCGTACCAATCCTTTTCTCTGGATAATTCCTCAAAAGAGAAGCTTTTCAGCAGATCAGGGCTTAGCAATGTGCAGCAGAAACTCAAACTATGAGAGGTGTTTACTAGTTGCTTTTTTTCGTTCTTAAAATTCAGATAGGGGAAGTTTATTTGTCCGGATTCATCGGTTGTAATGGCTCCAACCATCCCACATTTTG
This sequence comes from Sunxiuqinia sp. A32, assembly GCF_052690465.1. Classification (NCBI taxonomy): domain Bacteria; kingdom Pseudomonadati; phylum Bacteroidota; class Bacteroidia; order Marinilabiliales; family Prolixibacteraceae; genus Sunxiuqinia; species Sunxiuqinia sp. A32. Next base: position 165,443 of record NZ_JBQYLI010000006.1, on the reverse strand, counting down.
CAAGTTTCTGGCTATGTTTTAGCATGCTGGATAAAGTATCCTTTTTTACTAAAACATCAGACTCCACAATTACAAGTGGAACATTATTTTTCAATGCTTCTTTCTGAGCTATTTGTAAAACCAGGTTGTAGTTTGGAGACGGAGTTGGTGTAATTTCCTCGAGATTAACTAGCTCGTAGTTGTATTTACTTTTATTAGCCTCCAGAACACCTTTGGTTTCTTCAGAACTAAAGTCATTATAGATAATGTGCCGATTCTCCCCCTCTGCATTGGCAATACACTCAATCGTTTGCAGCGTTGTTTCAATGGAATCTTTAACTGGTGTAATGACTAATAAATCAGGCATGTTGTTCTGGATTAAAGTTGTATTCAAATTGTTTTGCCAACCGATGAAGATCTTCTACTACCGCTTCCTGAAGAGGTACACCTTCTTCTAATCTCTGTATTGTTAGCTCCCGTTCAGGATCACCTGGAATCAATACTTTTTTATCAGCCTCTATTGTTTCAGCATTTCTAAATGTTTTAATCCAGTTATCCATATGAGATTTAAATTCACCAGCAGGTCGAAATGCATCAATACGCATGGCACCAAGGAAATGACCAATGCCGTCACCCACAGGATCATTTGGAGGATCTAAGAAAGCAACAAATGGAGGAACCCAAGGTCCATAATTAGCACCGGATAGTATTGCTGAAAAAATGTCAACCATGGCTCCCAAACAATAACCTTTATGTCCGCCATGAAGTCGGTCTCCACCAAGAGGCAGCATTGAGCCTCCGTTTTTTAGAGCGAAAGAATCTGTTGTAGGCAAACCATCTTTATCTTGCGCCCATCCCAATGGAGCATCTTTTCCTTCACGCTGAAGAACTTCTAATTTCCCATTAGCAACAGTTGTCGTTGCCATGTCGATGATAAAGGGAGGTTCGTTCAAAGCAGGAATAGCAACTGCAATTGGATTGGTTCCTAAAAAACGGCTTTTAGAAAATGTTGGAGATACCAGTGGACTCGCATTTGTCATTGAAATACCGATCATGTCTTCTTCCAAAGCCATCATTGCATGGAATGCAGCAATGCCATAGTGATTAGAATTTTTCACGGCAACCCAACCTGTTCCAGCCTGCTTCGCTTTCTTTATTGCTAATTTCATCGCCTCCGGAGCAGTGACCAACCCTAATCCTAAGTCTCCATCAATAACTCCGGTAGATGGAGTTTCATGCACGACTCTAATATTGGGTTGTGCATTCAATCTTTTTTTCTCCCAAAGTCTAATATATCCCCCTAATCGAGCGACGCCGTGAGAATCAACACCACGCAGATCAGCCTGGTTTAAGCATTCTGCAGCTACTTTGGCCTGATCAACAGGACATCCCATTCTCTCAAAGATTGCTTGAGTAAAATTTTTTAGATATTTTGAATCAACAAGAACTGACATAAATAAATTATTTCAACAATAATAATTCAACCTTTCACTATCAACTACTCATTCCGAAACACGTCTCTGGCAGATGCCTGTGATATGGGCATGATCAACAAATCATCGATATTGACATGTGCTGGCCTTGAGATCACAAAGTAAATACTTTCTGCAATGTCGCGTGCATTTAATGGTGTAAAACCTTCATATACTTTATCTGCTTTTTCCTGATTGCCTTTAAAACGCACTGTCGAAAATTCAGTTTCTACCGCTCCGGGACTAATGGTTCCGACTTTAATATTGTGAGGCGCGAGTTCTATGCGCATTGATTTACTAATTGCCGATACAGCGTGTTTTGTTCCGCAATACACCGAACCCATTGGATAAGATTCTTTTCCTGCAATTGATGATATATTAATAATATGTCCTTGCTTGCGTTTAATCATCCAGCCAGAAACAAGTTTCGAAACATATAAAAGGCCTTTTACATTTGTATCGATCATCGCTTCCCAGTCATCAACATCTGCTGTATCGATAGATGCAAGACCAGCTGCTAATCCGGCGTTGTTAATTAGCACATCAATTGCTTTCCATTTTTCTGGCAAACTATTAAGTGCCTGATCAGTTTCTGATTTTTTTTGAATGTCAAAGTTCAATGTTAATATCTCACAGCCTTCTTTTATAAGTTCTTCTTTCAACAGTTCTAACCTGTCTTTTCGTCTTCCTGTTAAAATAAGATCAAAATTATTTTTTGAAAGAATTCTGGCTGTCTCCAATCCAATACCAGCAGTAGCGCCAGTAATCAGGGCTATTTTCCTCATGGCAAATAAATTTTGTATTCTTGAGTGTAATTAAAAATTCCTTTTTTCTTCGGAAAAATCAACTACTTGACTATTTTTGTTTTCACAATTTCCTTGAAAATATTGAGTATGGCCGAACTAATTCAAAAAAATACAGAGTCTTCTTTGATCGACCAGGTTGAAGAACCCAAAGATATGAATGATATCGTTTTTAACCTAATGGTTAATCCAAACCTAACTCCTGTAAATTATTTTAATGATTTCAGCGAAGAAGGGTTTGAAGTTGAAAATCTTTCAGGTAAAGAGAACGATGAAAGTGGGATTTTTATTTCAGATAATGGTGCGTTGATGGCGATGACCACTCATGCACTGCATCATCACCTTGAAAGTGATCCTCAAACTGCAACCGAAATTTTGATTAGTCGTGCTGCCCGCAGAATGATCTGTCAGGGAGTAAAACCGCAAGCAGTAAGTGCTTTCTTATATCATATCAATATTGCTAATCCCAATGGGCAGGTTATTGCTTCAGGTGCCAAAAAAGGACTTGAAAATGCGGCTCAGAAGTTTGGTTTAAAAGTTTCGGAGCGTAAAATTCGATTTGATTCTTTTTCGGCTCATGGGCCAATCTCTCCAACTATCATCATAAGTATGGTGGGGAGTGTTCCGGATAAGGATAAACTGGTAACTCATCAATTAAAGAATAAGGGCAACGATATTTTTGTAATTGGAAAGTCTCACGAAGATATTAACTCATCAGAGTATCTCGAGTTTTATCATGAGATCAATGATTCACCACTACCGGTGTTTGATATTAACGTGGAAAGTCGATTGCATGAAGTTATGCGTCAGTTGGTAGATAAGAAATTAATTAGTTCAGCCAGCCCCGTTGGAAAAGGCGGACTGTTTTTCTCACTCATGCGTGCAGGAATGCCTGTTGGTTTGGGATTCGATATTACCACGGATGCAGAAATTAGAAAAGATGCGTTCCTATTCGGAGAGTCTATGGGACGAATAATTGTCGGCGTACCAAAAGATTTGGAAGACGATTTTGTTGATTTCATGCAGGGAACTAAACTTCCTTTCTTCACATTGGGGCATGTTACTAAAGGCGAAGTTCGAGTTGATGACGAGTCGCTCGGATATATTGATAAAATGATACCAAACGCTTAATGGCCGTATCTCCATATCGGAATTCTGATAAGAACAAGAAGCAGCAAGTTGAGCAGATGTTTGACAATATTGCTCCTAAGTATGATTTCCTGAATCATTTTTTGAGTTTGGGGATTGACAAACTATGGCGCAAAAAGGCAGTGCGTATTTTAAGTAAATACAAGCCTGAACGAATTTTGGATGTTGCAACCGGAACGGGTGATTTTGCCGTAACTGCTGTCAAAACTGGTGCAAAGGAAATTGTAGGCTTCGATTTATCAGCTGAAATGATAAAAGTAGGTGAGCAGAAAGTGAAAAAGCTTTCTTTGGATCATCTTATCCATTTTCAGAAAGGTGATTCTGAACAAATGCCATTTGAAAATGGTTCGTTTGATGCAATAACTGTTGCATTTGGTGTAAGGAATTTTGAGAATCTGAAAGAGGGACTAGCTGAATTTAACCGGGTATTAAAACCGGGAGGTGTTGCTGTCGTACTTGAGTTTTCCAAACCCCGATATTTCCCATTCAGGCAATTATATAAATTTTACTTTTTTCATATCTTGCCGTTTGTTGGTGGTTTAATCTCAAAAGATTCTGCTGCGTATAGTTATTTACCTGAATCGGTAATGGCATTTCCGGACGATCAGGAATTTTTAGATATCATGAAAAAGCAAGGTTTTGTTTCTACTACTCAAAAGCGTTTAACTTTTGGTATTGCAACTATTTACCTGGCGGTAAAATAAAACCTGACGGTTGGAATGGTTGGCAGGCAATATTTTCTTATAATTGTGGTTTTGATAAAGGAACCAATTTAATCTTATTGTGTGAAAAAGCTAGTTGGCATCATATTTTATTTGTTGATTTTGATTCCTGCCTTTGCTCAGCGGCCTAAGGTTAAGAACCTCACAACCTTTGATGATAAGAAATTACACTTTGGTTTTACAATCGCAATAAATACTCTCGACTTTGGACTGGAGCACTGGACACCAATCGGAAATAATCCTGCTTTTGATGTCACCGATTCAAATATTCCGGTTGATTCGAGGTATCAGGGAGAGTTGCCTGTACTTGCGACTGATACAGTTCGTTCTGACATCAAAACGTTGGTTCCCGGATTAACAGTGTCTATTGTGAGTAACCTTCGTCTGGGCGAGTATTTTGACCTTCGTTTCTTGCCGGGGCTTTCGTTTGGTGAGCGCCGATTGATATATAATGTTCCGATCTACGATAATAATAGTGTTGAAATCATCGATGAATATTTCTCGGTGAAGACTACATATATTGATCTGCCGCTGTTATTAAAATATAAATCCAGTCGTGTTAATAATCAACGCCCTTATCTAATTGCGGGTCCTGCATTTAGAGTTGATATTTCCAAAACTGGTGTAGAAGACTTGATTCGGGTAAAACGCGGTGGTTTTTACATTGAAGGAGGAGTTGGTTGGGATACTTATCTTCGTTTCTTTAAGTTGTCTGTTGAATTGAAAGCCAGTTTGGGAATTGGCAATAAGCTAAATGAGGCTGGTCAGGATCAACGCGCCTATTATACGCATGCTATCAAGGAACTTACTTCCAACGTATTTACACTTAGTTTCCATTTCGAATAAATTGAATTGAAGAAAGATTTAAATATATCATTGACACCCAAACAGGCGTCTGATGAGGCTTTGTATCGATCTGTTGTTGCTTCAAAATTGGGCGTTGCCGAAAATGAAATTTCAGCATTGGTTGTTCGCCGTAAGTCAATTGATGCACGCCAAAGGCAGATTAAAATAAACATGGCTGTGCGTGTTTACATGGGTGAGGAGCCGGAAGTTTTCACTAAAGAATACCATTATCCATCCGTTGAAAACAAGCAGCCTATTGGAATTATTGGTGCGGGCCCAGCCGGATTGTTTGCCGCTTTAAGGTTGATAGAACTTGGATATAAACCAGTTCTTTTTGAACGAGGAAAAAATGTTAGCGACCGAAAAAGAGATATTGCTAAAATTCACAGGAAACATCTGGTTGATCCGGATTCGAATTATGGATTTGGAGAAGGGGGAGCAGGAACGTTCTCTGATGGCAAACTTTATACCCGTTCGAAGAAGCGGGGGAGTGTTCAAAAAATTTTAGAGGTGCTGGTTCAGTTTGGTGCTGATCCTCAAATTTTGATTGATGCCCATCCTCATATTGGAACAAATAAGTTGCCAGGTGTAATCACTCGTATTCGTGAACAAATTATTGCTTCAGGCGGTGAAGTGAAATTTAATAGCCGGGTGACTGATTTAGTTATCAAAAATGGCGAGTGTAAAGGATTAAAGCTCGCAACTGGTGAGCAATATGAATTTAATGCGTTAATTCTTGCGACAGGACATTCAGCTAGGGATATTTATGAAATGCTCTATAGAAATGGAGTAAATCTTGAGGCAAAGACTTTTGCTGTTGGTGTGCGTGTTGAGCATCCACAGGCATTAATTGATTCTATTCAATATCATCAACCTAGTCGAGGACCTTATTTGCCGGCAGCCAGCTATTCATTTGTTGAGCAGGTAAACGATCGGGGAGTGTACTCGTTTTGCATGTGTCCTGGTGGTTTTATTGTTCCTGCAGCGACTGCACCTGGAGAATTGGTTGTCAATGGGATGTCTCCTTCTCAACGAAATTCACCTTTTGCCAATTCCGGTTTAGTGGTTGAAGTTAGACCTGAAGATTTGAGAGAATTTCAGCAACATGGTGTTTTTGCTGGTTTGGAATTTCAAAAGCAAGTTGAAAAACTTTGTTTCATGATCAATGGGAATACGCAGTTTGCACCCGCTCAGCGAATCGCTGACTTTATAGATGGTAAAAAGTCACAAGACTTGCCTGAGTCGTCTTATCGCCCGGGTTTAATTGAAGCATCATTGCATGCTAAACTTCCAAAACGAATTGCGTCGAGATTACGTGAAGGGATCATTCAAATTGATAAAAAGGCGAAGGGTTTTCTTTCAAATGAGGCAATTGCAGTTGGTGTGGAATCCAGAACGTCATCTCCATTAAGAATACCGCGTAATGAAGATACCTTGCAGCATATTCGAGTAAAAGGACTGTATCCATGCGGAGAAGGTGCAGGTTATGCCGGTGGAATTGCTTCCTCTGCAATCGATGGGGAGCGGTGTGCAGATGCGTTGGTGCAAAATATTCGGTAGCTAGTTAATCCAACTCAAAAGTGGAGACTTCGAATTAGAAGAAAATAGTAGCTGCTTATTTCTTTATCGTTCTTCTTTTGAATTCTGAGCAACATATCGAGGTAGCAACAGCAACATTTAATGATTCAGAACCATTTTCTTTTCCAGCAAAAGAGGGAATGTGAATTTTGTGGTCGATAAATCTTTCAATTTGTTCAGAGATTCCATTTCCTTCATTGCCCATAACTAAAATGCCATTTGGGCTTAATGGAGATTGATAAATATTTTCTCCTTCAAGAAATGCACCGTAAACAGGTATGTCCAAATGATTGGCTTTTAATAAGCTTTCTTCCAGGTTTAAATAATGAATTGAAGTGCGAAAGATGGCTCCCATGCTTGCCTGTATAACTTTGGGACTGAAACAGTCAGTTGTATTTTGGGAGCAGATGATGTCCCTAATTCCAAACCAATCAGCGATTCTGATGATCGTTCCCATATTCCCGGGGTCCTGAATAAAATCAAGAGCCAGAAATAATTTGTCTGTTGCTTTTTGTAAAGATAATTCAGGTGTTGGCATTTTTACCAAAGCCAAAGCTTGCTGTGGATTTTGTAATAGGCTTGCCTTTTTTATTTCATCTTCAGAACATTCGATAAGCTCACATTGCAAATTTTTATCCGCAAAAAATCGATCTGAGAATTCAGGAGTCGCACAAATCATTTCAATTCCGAAGTCGGAATCAATACTTTCCAAAACGATTTTATTTCCTTCAACCAGGAATAACTGTTCCTGATCGCGCACTTTTTTTCGGGAAAGTGATTGGATAAATTTTATTTTATTCTTACTTAGCATCAGATGTGGCAAACATTTTGTAAAAATATAAAGCGATTGGCATTTATTTGCGGATGATACTGATTATTTTTGTTGAAATATTAATTTATGACGATAGGCAAAACAAAAACATATTTGAGTGAAGCACTGGTTGTGCTTATTTTTTTGCTTTTGCTGGCATCTTGCTCCTCGTCTCGTTTTGTACCCGAGGGACAATATTTGTTAAATGATACGGATATTGAAATAGATAATCGCTCGATCAACCGGGAAGATCTCAAAACTCATATTCGACAAAAGGAGAATCTAAAAATTCTTGGTTTTATAAAGTTTCACCTGGCGCTTTACAATCTTTCATCAAAGAAGAGTAGTAAAGGATGGTTAAAACGAATTGGAGAACCACCAGTTGTCTATGAAGATTATTTGACCCTAAGAACCAAAGATCAACTTCAATCCTATTTAAGTAACAAAGGCTATTACAATGCTGCAATCAAGGATTCCTTGGTGAAAAACGAACGAAAACAAAAGGTGAATGTAAAATATATCATCGAGGCTGGTATTCCGTATAGAATTCGAAACTACAGTTACAAGATTTTAGATCCTCAGCTTCGACCTCTGTTGATGGCTGATACGGTTAATCAAATAATAGGCAAAGGTGATATATTTGATGTTGATGTATTAAATGCTGAACGGGAACGCCTCACTTCTTATTTTAAAGATCACGGGTATTATAACTTTACAACTGATCATATCCAATATGTTGCTGATAGTACCTTGCGAAATCATCAGGTTGATCTGGAACTTGAGATTTTGGATAATGATTTGGAAAATGAATTTGACTCAATCGTTTCTCATAAAAAATATCAATTTCGAAATTATTTAGTGAATCCTGATTTTGTTCCACCGCAGCTTTCAAACAGGAGGCAGTTGAAAAATGATACTTTAGCTGTGGATAACTACAGGTTCTTTTTTCATGATGAGCTACGATATAAACCAATTGTTTTCAAAAACCTTAACAGGATGCCGGATAGTACCTACTATTCGTTGCGGAATGTTGAGAAAACGTATCGTGCCTTAACTCAGTTACGCCAGTTTAAAGTGGTCAATATTAATTTTACTGAGTTGGATTCGATGGTTGATGAGAATACTGGTTTGCTGGATGCTAATTTTCAGCTGTCGGCTCTTCCTCGTCAAGGATTTTCAGTTGACCTGGAAGGAACCAATTCTTCCGGCAATTTGGGTGTCGCTGGTAATTTGAATTATCAACATCGGAATTTATACAAGGGAGCTGAAATATTTAATCTAAACCTAAAAGGCGCTGTTGAGCGACAACAGGCTTTCATCAATGAAAATAATTTGGATTTTAATACCCGTGAGCTTGGTATTGAAGGCTCATTGAATATTCCCAAATTCTTAAGTCCGCTAAAGAGTAAAAGGTTTTTCAATTTTCAAATACCACAAACAAGTGTTAGTCTGGGGTATAATTTTCAACAACGCCCAGACTATACAAGAACCGTCACAAACTTGAAGTTTGGGTATAATTGGAAAACATCGATATATCGAAGTCACTATCTTAATCTCGTTGACTTTAACTACGTAAACTTATACGAGTTTAATGAGGATTTTATTAATTCGATCAAAGATCTTTATATCAAAAGTAGTTTTACCGATCACTTAGTGTTTGCACTTAACTATACCCTAATTGATAATACTCAAAATTTAAGTCGAAGAAGTAACTATCGGTATTTTAAGTGGTCCGTTGAGTCCGCGGGGAATTTACTTTCTGCATATACCAAACTTATAAATAAAGATGAAGTGTCAGAGCGGGATTCGGTCACCAATCAGTTGATTAGTTACCAGGAAGTACTGGGGACCCGTTTTGCGCAATATCTGAAGACCGATTTTGAGTATAGGTATGGATATATGATTGATAAATATAACTCGCTGGTTGGGCGTGCGTTTTTAGGGATCGGATTGCCCTACGGGAATTTTGACGTTCTTCCTTTTGAAAAGAAATACTTCTCGGGAGGTGCAAATGGTATACGGGCATGGCAGGTTCGCTCGCTTGGACCAGGAACGTATAAGGCACCTGCCGGAGCATATCCAAATCAGTCTTCAGATATTAAGCTAGAAGCCAATCTGGAATATCGTTATCGTTTCGTGGGACCTGTTGAAGGTGCTTTGTTTCTTGATGCTGGAAATATCTGGGCAATCAATGAAAAAGATAATCGCCCGGGTGCGCAGTTTCGATTTGATCAATTTTATAAGCAGATTGCTGTAGGAACGGGCATGGGGTTTCGGTTCGATTTTACCTACTTCATTTTTCGTCTTGACTTGGGGATGAAGTTGATTGATCCAGCACTGGAAGAAGGTAAGCGTTTCATTATTGGCAACTATCCAATTAAAGGTGAACATTTCAACCTTGCCTTTGCTATTGGCTATCCATTCTAAAATTTACACAAAAAAAAGGATGACTAAAAAGCCATCCTTCAGTATATATTTCAAAAAAATACTATGCTAATTCTTTTTCAACACTAGCTTGGTTCGCAGAACCTAGAACGTTGATGTTTTTATGCATGTATAATTTTTTCAGTTCTTCACGAGCCGGTCCTAAATATTTACGTGGGTCAAATTCACTTGGATTTTGAGTAAATACTTTGCGAACAGCAGCAGTCATTGCCAAGCGACCATCTGAATCGATGTTGATTTTACAAACAGCAGATTTTGCAGCTTTTCTCAATTGCTCTTCAGGAATACCAACAGCAGCAGCTAATGAACCACCGTTTTCATTGATTTCATTCACATATTCCATAGGAACTGAAGAAGAACCGTGAAGTACGATTGGGAAACCAGGAATGCGTTTTTCAATTTCTTCCAAAATCTCGAATTTCAATGGTGGTGGAACCAATACTCCATCTTCGTTTTTAGTACACTGCTCAGGAGTAAATTTGTGAGCTCCATGAGAAGTACCGATAGAAATTGCCAATGAATCAACACCAGTGCGTTTTACAAAATCTTCAACTTCTTCAGGTTTTGTATAAGTTGATTCTTCTGCAACAACGTCATCTTCAACACCAGCTAAAACACCTAGTTCACCTTCAACAGTTACACCATTTGCGTGAGCGTATTCAACAACTTTTTTGGTTAATTCAACGTTTTCTTCGTAAGAGTGATGAGATCCATCAATCATTACAGAAGAGAATCCGCTGTCGATACAATCTTTACACAATTCGAAAGTATCACCATGATCTAAGTGAAGAACAACAGGAATGTTTGAACCCAATTCTTTTACATACTCTACTGCACCTTTTGCCATATTTTTAAGCAAAGTTGCATTTGCATATTTACGTGCACCTGAAGAAACTTGCAGGATTACTGGAGAATTTGTTTCAACACAAGCTTGAAGAATTGCTTGCATTTGTTCCATGTTATTGAAGTTGTAAGCAGGAATAGCATACCCACCGTCAACAGCTTTTTGGAAAAGCTCTTTTGTGTTTACGAGCCCTAAGTCTTTGTAACTAACAGCCATATCATTAAAAATTAGTTGATAAAAATGCGTTTAAAAATTGGTTTTTTATATATTTACACTTACCCGAAAAGTAAAGTGAAGGTTTTTTTCAAAACCGCGACAATATTAGGAATAATTAAGCACTTAGCGGACGAAAGTTCATGGTGAGTTTTTTATTTTAAAAAAACCTTAACACATTGTCATGAACATTTTTCCACTTTGCAAGTTTTGGGTGTAGTTGATCATTAAAACTTAAAATAAAAATGGGAAAAATTTCAGATCAAATTAAAGTTGGAGTTGTTACTGGCTCTGATACACAGCTGCTATTTAGCATTGCCAAAGAAGGCCAGTTCGCATTGCCAGCAGTGAATGTTGTAAATTCCAGTTCTGTAAATGCTGTTATGGAAGCTGCAAAATTGGTTGACTCTCCCGTCATTATTCAATTTTCAAATGGTGGTGCTCAGTTTTATGCGGGTAAGGGACTAAAATTGGATGGACAAAATGCTCAGATTGCCGGAGCTGTTGCCGGAGCAAAATATATACATGAGATGGCTGAGTTGTATGGGGTGCGTGTGATTGTTCATACAGATCATGCTGCAAAAAAATTATTGCCCTGGATAGATGGTTTATTGGATGCAGGTGAAAAGCACTATGCTGAAACCGGAAAACCACTGTTTTCTTCGCATATGTTGGATTTGTCTGAAGAACCAATTGAAGAAAATATTGCTATATGCAAGGAATATTTGGCTCGAATGAGTAAAATTGGAATGACACTGGAAATTGAATTAGGTGTAACTGGTGGCGAAGAAGATGGTGTTGACAACACTGATGTTGACAACTCATTGTTATATACTCAGCCAGAGGAAGTAGCTTTTGCTTACGAAGAATTGAGCAAAGTAAGTCCTAACTTTACAATTGCGGCTTCATTTGGTAATGTACATGGTGTTTATAAGCCAGGTAATGTGAAGTTGACTCCTAAAATTTTAGATGACTCTCAAAAGTATATTGCTGAAAAGTATAAAACGGAAGATTCAAAACCAGTGGATTTTGTTTTTCATGGAGGATCAGGTTCAACAGTTGACGAAATTCGTGAAGGAATTTCCTACGGTGTGATTAAAATGAACATTGACACAGATACTCAATGGGCTTATTGGGATGGTGTTCGCAAATTTGAAGCCGAAAATCATGATTATTTGCAAGGACAAATTGGTAACCCAGGAGGTGATGATAAGCCGAACAAAAAGTATTACGATCCACGGGTGTGGGTGAGAAAAGGTGAGGAGTCGATGATTGCCCGACTTAAATCTGCTTTTGAAGACCTAAATTGTATTGGCAAAAATTAATTTTAATATTATGCAATAATGAAGACCCTTCAGTTTGAGGGGTCTTTTTTTTTCTATTAAGACAAATAATTCGTTTTTTTACCTACTCAATATTCTTAAGTATCTGATTACAAAAATTATTTTAGGCAAATGAAAAATAAAAGGGCAGAGTTTTCAAGTACGTTTGGTGTGATTGCAGCAGCTGCCGGATCGGCTGTGGGATTAGGAAATATTTGGAAATTCCCTTATATAACTGGAGTTTATGGAGGTGCTGCTTTTTTGTTTGTTTACTTGGGATTTATACTGGCTATTGGGCTTCCAGTGATGTTGTCAGAGTTTATTATTGGACGGAAATCAAGGAAGAATGCGTTTGGTGCATTTAAAAAGTTGGCGCCAAAATCTCTTTGGCAATTTGTTGGCATTTTAGGAGTAGGTGCAGCTTTTATGATCTTGGCATTTTATGGTGTCGTTGCCGGATGGAGTATTGAGTATATGTTTTCTGCGGCAATGGATGGGTTTTCCGATAAAAGTCCGGATCAATTAGGGTCTATGTTTGGTACTTTTATCGAATCACCATTAAAGCCCGTATTTTTTCAATTAATATTTATGGTATTAACAGGTGCTATCGTAATTGTTGGTATTAAAGATGGGATTGAAAAAAATGTCAAAATATTAATGCCAATTCTGGTAGTAATAATTATTGTCCTTGATATTCGCGCTATAACTCTTCCCGGGGCAAAAGAAGGCTTAAAATTTCTCTTTCATCCGGACTTCTCAAAGTTGACGGGAGAAGGTGTTTTAAGCGCGTTGGGGCATGCATTCTTTTCATTGAGTCTTGGCATGGGGACACTTATAACTTATGGGTCCTATATTGACAATAAGAATAACCTGCTAAGAACTGCGGTGCAAGTTACTACTGCCGATACCATGATAGCCATTTTAGCTGGTGTGGCAATATTCCCGGCTGTCTTTGCTTTTGGTATTGAACCAAGTAGCGGTCCCGGCTTGGTTTTTATTACTTTGCCAAATGTATTTCAACAAATGCCTGGAGGGTATATCTTTTCAATTTTATTCTTTTTACTCTTAACGGTGGCTGCTTTAACTTCTTCTATCTCAATTTTAGAAGTGGTCGTTGCATATTTTCATGAGGAGCTGAAAATGAAAAGGAAAGTAGCTACAGTATTTGCAACTATTCTAATTGCGCTTCTTGGAATAATATGCTCACTGTCTATGGGGATATTTAAAGATTACCTCTTTTTTGATTTGAACTTCTTTGACCTGATGGATTGGATTTCAGCAAACTTGCTTCTTCCTCTTGGAGGTTTATTTATTTCGTTATTTATCGGCTGGAAATTTGGCAGGAAAAAAGTTCGTGCAGAAATAGAAAAAGGGGGAAGTATTTCCGAGTTGTTTCTTTCAACTTTCATGTTTTTGGTAAAGATTGTCGCGCCAATAGCAATTGCAATAGTTTTCCTTAGTGGTATAGGTTTGCTGAAGATCTAAGAACTGTATCCATTTTTATATCATAATTATTTGTTGTAATTTTCAGGAAAAACCACCCTGAAATGAACTTTCGTAATATCATTCGCGAGTATTTTACTTTTACAAGAAATGAAAGAATTGGCTTAATTGCATTAATCATTTTAATTGTGCTAACAGGTGCTGCAAATCAATTAATTTATTGTTTTGAGAAGCCCCGGGAAGCAGACTTATTAGCCTTTCAAAACCAGATTGCCAAATTTGAGTCCGAAAAGCAACTAGTAGAACAGGATAATGAAAAAAGAAAAACGTTGTTTTCGTTTGATCCAAATGAAATTGATTCTCTTCAGTTAGATAGCTTAAACTTGCCACCGCAAGTGAAATGGAACTTACTAAAGTATCGAAAAAGTGGAGGTGAGTTTTATAGGCGTGAAGACATTCAAAAAATATATGGGATGACTGATTCTGTATATTCGGCAATTGGTCAGTATGTTCGCATAAATAAGCGCCAAACTAATCAATCAAGTCAATCCGCGGATAATAAGCACACATCTTTCAAAAAAGAGAGTGTTGCCCAACCTAAGAAAAAACTTGAAATTAATGGGGCAACTGAAGCCGATTTTAAAACGTTGCGTGGAATTGGAGATGTGTTGTCGAAAAGGATTGTTAAATACAAAAATTTACTTGGTGGTTATTATCAGGTAGGTCAACTTTGTGAAGTCTATGGTTTGCCAGATGAAACACTTTCTGAAATACTGCCACTTATCGAAGTTGATTCAACTAAAATTCAGAAAATTAATGTCAATTTCGCCAGTAAAAGAGAATTGGCTGGTCATCCCTATTTGGGGTGGGAAGAAGCCCAAGCTCTAGTTGACTTTAAAAGTAAGGTTGGGTTTATAAATGATATAAATGAGTTGCGTGATGAAAATTTGCTTTGCGATTCAATTTATATTAAGATTTTCCCCTATCTTAAAACCAAAAATTAACTGTGTTTGTTATGAAATATAAACGGGTTCAATATGCATCTATCTTTTAATTTTAAAATTTTTGTAATAAATTTGATTAATACCATAGAATTCATAAATTTGCGGCTCAAAAAATTAACAGTTTTAAATAAAACAGAATGATCGTTATTCCAGTTAAAGAAGGCGAAAATATCGAAAGAGCCCTGAAGAGATTCAAAAGAAAGTTCGAGAAGACAGGCGTAATTAAAGAATTACGTGAGAGACAAGCTTATACGAAACCTTCTATTTCAAGAAGAGTTGAGATTAAGAAAGCAATCTATATTCAACAACTGCAACGCGAGGAAGACTAGTAAGATTAGTCTGATTCCTGTATGCTATTAACGATATATCGATGCCCTATCAGGAATCGTTTCTTAAATATTTGAAATTCGAGAAAAGGTGTTCAGCACACACGGTGACCGCCTATAAGAAAGACCTCGATCAATTTGAAGAGTTTTTATTCAAAACGGTCGGGGATTTTGACGTCTTAAAGGTTGATCCGAAAATGGTCAGGAGTTGGATTGTCGAGATGATGAGCCATGGCGTTACAGCGAAGACAGTCACCCGGAAAATTACAGCTCTAAAATCGTTTTTTAAATTCTTAATGCGACAAGAGTATTTAGAGGTAAGTCCTGTTGCTGCAATTTCGACACCAAAGATCCCGAAAAAACTTCCTTCGTTTGTTGACGAGAATCATTTGCATATTTTGCTTGATAATGGAAATTTTGGAAATGATTTTGAAGGATTAAGGGATAAGATGATTTTAAGTTTGTTTTATGGGACTGGTATTCGTCTTTCAGAATTGATTAATTTAAGAGATAGTGATTTCCAAAAGAGCGAATTTCTTGTAAAAGTACTGGGTAAAAATAATAAGGAAAGAATCGTTCCTTACCCACGAAGTTTGAATCAGTTGATTGAGGAGTACATTCAGGTTCGAGACCAGCAGGTCGAAAACGGAGAGGTGTTCTTCTTTTTAACCAGCAAGGGGAAAAAAGCATACGAGAAATTAGTTTATCGGGTTGTTCACAAAAACCTGAGCTTGGTAACAACATTAGAAAAAAAGAGTCCACATATTTTGAGGCATAGTTATGCTACTCATTTATTAAATAGGGGTGCAGACTTAAATGCCGTCAAAGAGTTGTTGGGACATGCAAATTTAGCAGCCACGCAAGTGTATACACACACTTCGATGGAGAAATTACAAAACGTATATAAACAAGCTCACCCTAGAGCTTAAATTAGAGGAGGAAAAATTATGGATATTAATGTGCACGCAGTTCATTTTACAGCTGATCAAAAATTAGTTGATTTTGCTACGAAAAAAATTAGCAAGCTGGATACTTTTTTCGAGGGTGTTATATCAGCAGAGTTGATTTTGAAAGTTCTTAAGCCTGAGGCTGCTGAAAATAAGGTTGCAGAGATTAAACTTTCTATTCCTTCTAAAGATTATTTATTTGCAAAAAAACAAGCTGACAGTTTTGAAGAAGCTATCGATTTATCTGTGGATGCAATTCGCCGACAACTCACTAAATTCAAGGAAAAACTCAAGGAAAAATAATTTCAAAAAAAACTTCAATTCTTGTGAATTAATTAAAAATATTTATACATTTGCAAACCCTTTTTGGACAAGTCTCTGGTTTGCCGGAGATTATGAGCTGTAAGTCCCCGAAAACAAGCTTAAATGAACGTTTGCCGGGGATTTGACATGAAAATTTGAAGGGGCGGAATTTGCCGAATTAGCTCAGTTGGCCAGAGCACGTGATTTGTAATCTCGGGGTCCCCAGTTCGAATCTGGGATTCGGCTCGTTAGAAAAGTTCTAAAGATATTAAAGCGGTATGGGGAGATACCAAAGTGGCCAACTGGGGCAGACTGTAAATCTGCTGGCGCACGCCTTCGTAGGTTCGAATCCTGCTCTCCCCACCAGGTTGAAGACCTAGATAACAAAATAATATGATTCTGAATTAGGAATTTGATACTTGTGATTTAGGAAACGATCAAAGTTGCGGGAGTAGCTCAGCTGATAGAGCATTAGCCTTCCAAGCTAAGGGTCGCGGGTTTGAATCCCGTCTCCCGCTCAATTTTGAAGAACGTTCGCCGGGGTAGCTCAGGGGTAGAGCGCATCCTTGGTAAGGATGAGGTCACGAGTTCAATTCTCGTCCTCGGCTCAGATTAGATTGAATAAATATTAAAATAATAATTGTTATGGCTAAAGCACATTTTAATAGGGATAAGGACCATGTTAACATTGGTACCATTGGCCACGTTGACCACGGTAAAACTACCCTAACAGCAGCTATTACTACAGTATTAGCAAAAAAAGGTTTCTGTGAAGTAAAATCATTCGATTCTATTGACAGTGCACCTGAAGAAAAAGAACGCGGTATTACAATTAATACTGCTCACGTTGAGTATCAAACAGCAACTCGTCACTACGCACACGTTGACTGTCCTGGACACGCCGACTATGTGAAGAATATGGTAACTGGTGCTGCTCAGATGGACGGTGCTATTATTGTAGTTGCCGCTACTGATGGTCCTATGCCTCAAACTCGTGAACACATCCTTTTGGCTCGTCAGGTAAACGTACCTAAATTGGTTGTTTTCATGAACAAAGTTGATATGGTTGAAGACCCAGAATTGTTAGAACTTGTTGAAATGGAAATCCGCGAATTGCTTGATTTCTATGAATTCGACGGTGATAATGCTCCTGTAATTCAAGGTTCTGCTCTTGGTGCATTGAACGGAGAACCAGAATGGGAAGAAAAGGTAATGGAATTGATGGAAGCTTGTGATACTTGGATTCCACTTCCTCCTCGTGATATCGATAAGCCATTCTTGATGCCTGTTGAAGACGTATTCTCAATTACTGGTCGTGGTACTGTTGCTACTGGTCGTATTGAAACTGGTCTTGTTCACACAGGTGATGAACTTCAGTTGATCGGTTTAGGTGCTGAAGGTCGTAAGACTGTATGTACTGGTGTTGAAATGTTCCGCAAAATTCTTGATGATGGACAAGCTGGTGATAACGTAGGTTTGTTGCTTCGCGGTGTTGATAAAAAAGAAATCAAACGTGGTCAGATTTTGGCTAAGCCTGGTTCAATTACTCCTCACACTAAATTCAAAGCTGAGGTTTATGTATTGAAGAAAGAAGAAGGTGGTCGTCACACTCCATTCCACAATAAATATCGTCCTCAATTCTACTTACGTACTCTTGACGTAACAGGTGAGATTACTTTGGAAGAAGGACGTGAAATGGTAATGCCTGGTGATAACGTTACTATCACTGTTGGTCTTATCTATCCTGTTGCCTTGAATACTGGTCTTCGTTTCGCAATTCGCGAAGGTGGACGTACTGTTGGTGCAGGTCAGGTAACCGAGATTTTAGAGTAATATCTAATATATAAAACTTAAAGATGTCCCGGGACTTTTTTCGGTCCCGGGATTCTTTACGGATGGAACTCAGTTGGGAGTTTTTTTAGTAATATATAAAGCAAGTTCGATTCTTGGCATCCGGCTATCAATAAAAACACATAGAATGAAACTTAAACTATATTTTGAAGAAGCTTACACTGAGCTTGTTCATAAAGTTTCCTGGCCAACTTGGAAAGAGTTGCAAAATAGTGCATTTATCGTTATGGTTGCTTCCTTTATAATAGCACTTGTTGTATTCGTAATGGATATCTCTTTTGAGAACATTATGAACTTTGTGTACAGTTTATTTTATTAATACTATTTGGAGAACGACATGAGCGAACACGTAAAAAAATGGTATGTTCTTAGGGCTATCGGAGGTAAAGAGAAGAAAGTCAAAGAGTATATCGAAAGTGAGATTGCCAATGCTGGACTCCAAGAGTATATTTCACAGGTATTAATACCAACCGAAAAGGTTTATCAAATTCGGAGTGGAAAGAAAATTAGCAAAGAGCGAAATTTTTTCCCTGGTTATGTATTGATTGAAGCTGCTCTTGTAGGTGAGATTCCTCACATGTTGAAAAATATGCCCAACGTGATAGGTTTCTTAGGTGACACCAAAGGAGGAGATCCAGTGCCAATGCGCCAGTCTGAAGTTAACCGTATTTTAGGACGTGTTGATGAAATGGCTGAATCAGATGCTGAAATCAATATTCCTTATGTAGTTGGAGAAACTGTGAAAGTTACTGACGGTCCATTCAATGGATTCAACGGAATCATTGAAGAAATCAATGAGGAGAAGAAGAAGTTGAAAGTGATGGTCAAAATATTTGGACGAAAAACACCTTTAGAGCTTAGCTTTATGCAAGTCGAGAAGGAGTAGTAATTATTTATTTTTAAATTATGGCTAAAGAAGTTGCTGGATTAATTAAGTTACAAATTAAAGGCGGTGCAGCTAACCCTTCACCACCTGTTGGACCAGCATTAGGTGCCAAAGGGGTTAATATTATGCAGTTCTGCAAGCAGTTTAACGGCCGGACACAAGAACAGGCTGGTAAAGTGCTCCCCGTTATTATTACTGTATATGCAGATAAATCGTTTGATTTTGTAATTAAACAACCCCCAGTAGCCGTGCAGTTGCTTGAGGCCGCGAAACTTAAATCTGGGTCTGCCGAACCTCACGTAAAAAAAGTGGGATCTGTAGACTGGGACCAGGTAAAAGGCATTGCTGAATCTAAAATGTCTGATCTTAATTGTTTCACGGTAGAATCTGCAATGAGAATGGTTGCTGGTACTGCCAGAAGTATGGGTATTACTGTTACAGGTGATTTCCCAACTGATAATTAATTAAATTTTTTAAAATGGGCAGAATTACAAAAAATAAAAAGCTTGCTCTTGAGAAACTCGAAGCGGGGAAAGTATATTCGCTTAATGAAGCTTCTGAATTGGTTAAAGAAATTACTTTTACCAAATTCGACGCCTCTGTGGATATCGATATTCGCTTGGGAGTGGATCCAAGAAAAGCCAATCAGATGGTTAGAGGCGTTGTGTCTTTACCCCACGGAACTGGTAAAGAAGTCCGCGTACTAGCTTTGGTTACACCTGATAAAGAGGCGGAAGCAAAAGAAGCTGGTGCTGATTATGTTGGTCTTGACGATTACGTCGAAAAGATCAAAGGCGGATGGGTAGACTTTGATGTTGTTATTACCATGCCTCCAGTGATGGGTAAAGTTGGTCCCCTAGGACGTGTTCTAGGACCAAGAGGCTTAATGCCTAACCCCAAAAGTGGAACAGTGACAATGGAAGTTGGAAAAGCTGTTAGTGAGGTTAAACAAGGTAAAATTGATTTTAAGGTTGATAAATTTGGTATTGTTCACACATCAATTGGTAAAGTTTCCTTTACTGCTGATAAAATTGTAGATAATGCTAAAGAGTTTATCAATACAATCAATAAACTTAAACCTGCTGCTGCTAAAGGTACATATGTGAAAAGTATTTACCTTTCTAGCACTATGAGTCCTGGAATCCAAGTTGAACCTAAGTCAGTTGCTGACTAGAAAAAAGTGATACAATGAAAAGATCCGAAAAATTAGAGATTATCAATAATCTGACAGAGCAGATCAACTCGTACAATCATTTTTACCTGGCGGACATTGCTGACTTAAACGCAGAAGCATCTAGTGATTTAAGGCGTCTATGTTTTACAAAAGAAGTAAAACTGGTTGTTGTAAAAAATACACTCTTACGTAAAGCGCTTGAAAATTCTGAAAAGAATGCAGATGAGCTTTACAGTGCACTTATAGGAAATACATCTGTGATGTTTGCCGAAGTAGGAAATGTTCCTGCAAAACTGATCAAGGAATTCAGCAAAAAACATAAAAAGCCGGTATTAAAAGCCGCTTTTGTTGAAGAGTCAGTTTATGTTGGCGAAAATCAATTGGATGCATTAACCTCAATCAAGTCTAAGGACGAATTACTTGGAGATCTTATTGCATTATTACAATCACCAATGAAAACAGTTGTTGGTCAATTGCAATCAGGAGGAAACAAGATTCATGGAATCCTTCAGACACTTTCAGAAAAAGAATAATTTTAGTTACAATCTTATCGCATAAAAATTAAGAAAATGGCAGATTTAAAAGTACTTGCAGAAGAGTTGGTAAACTTGACTGTGAAAGATGTTAATGAATTAGCTGACATTTTAAAAACAGAATACGGAATTGAACCTGCTGCTGCAGCTGTTGCTGTTGCAGGACCTGCTGCTGGTGGTGGCGAAGAAGCTGCTGCTGAACAATCAGAATTCGATGTAATTTTGAAAGCCGCTGGAAGTTCTAAATTGGCTGTTGTTAAGTTGGTTAAAGAGTTGACTGGTTTAGGTCTTAAAGAAGCAAAAGAAGTTGTTGACGGAGCACCTAAAGCTATTAAGGAAAAGGTTTCTAAAGACGAAGCAGAAGCATTAAAATCTCAGTTAGAAGAAGCTGGAGCTGAAGTTGAACTTAAATAAGAGACTTACGACCCTATAAAAAGGTCTATGTGGTTTAGAATCTCACAGTTGTGGGATTCTAAGCCTTTTTGTATTTTTATATTTTAAGTTCACTTAATTTTGTTGATACATGTCATTAAATATTGAAAGCCAGAGAATTAGTTTCTCTACTACCAAGACAAAATTTGATTATCCCGATTTCCTCGAAGTTCAAATTAAATCTTTCATCGATTTCTTTCAGCTTGAGACTACTCCCGAGAATAGAAAAAGTGAAGGGTTATTTAAAGTATTTGAAGAAAACTTCCCGATCACGGATACCCGGAATAACTTCGTTTTAGAATTTATTGATTACCAAGTGGATCCACCAAGGTATTCGATCGATGAATGTATTGAGCGAGGTTTAACTTATAGCGTTCCACTGAAAGCTAAATTGAAATTGTATTGTACCGATCCTGAGCATGAGGATTTTGATACTGTTATTCAAGATGTATATCTGGGTACTGTACCATACATGACTGAGCGTGGAACATATGTAATCAATGGTGCAGAGCGAGTGGTAGTTTCTCAGCTTCACCGTTCACCTGGTGTATTCTTCGGACAAAGTCTACACGCAAACGGTACAAAACTCTATTCGGCACGTATCATTCCTTTTAAAGGATCATGGATCGAATTTGCAACTGACATTAACTCTGTTATGTTTGCATATATCGACCGTAAAAAGAAATTACCTGTAACTACTTTGTTACGGGCCATCGGGTACGAAAGTGATAAAGAAATTTTAGAAATCTTCGGATTGGCTGATGAAGTGAAGGTTTCAAAAACCGGTTTAAAGAAAGTTGTAGGAAGAAAATTAGCTGCCCGTGTTTTGAAAACTTGGGTAGAGGATTTTGTTGATGAAGATACCGGGGAAGTTGTTTCAATTGAGCGTAACGAAGTTGTGATTGATCGCGAAACTGTGATTGAAAATGATCACATTGAAGAAATCGTTGATTCTGGAACAAAAACAATTCTGTTACATAAAGAAGATCAAAATCTGCAAGATTTTGCCATTATATATAATACGCTTCAAAAAGACCCGTGTAACTCGGAGAAGGAAGCGGTACTACACATCTATCGTCAATTGCGTAATGCTGAACCGCCAGATGAGGCGACTGCCCGTGATGTAATCGATAAATTATTCTTCTCTGAAAAACGTTATGATTTAGGAGAAGTTGGACGTTATCGTATCAACAAAAAGTTAGGTCTGAATATCGATATGGATACGCAAGTTCTGACTAAGGAAGATATTATAGAGATTATTAAATACTTGATCAAGCTGGTTAACGCAAAAACAGATGTTGATGATATTGACCACTTGAGCAACCGTCGTGTTCGTACAGTTGGCGAACAGATGTTTAACCAATTTGGTGTTGGTTTGGCCCGTATGGCTCGTACCATTCGTGAACGAATGAACGTTCGTGATAATGAAGTTTTTACTCCTATTGATTTGATCAATTCGAAAACTTTATCATCCGTAATCAATTCATTCTTCGGAACCAACGCACTTTCTCAGTTCATGGATCAAACGAATCCATTGGCAGAGATGACTCACAAACGCCGTATGTCTGCATTGGGACCAGGTGGTCTTTCTCGTGAACGTGCTGGATTTGAGGTACGTGACGTTCACTTTACGCACTATGGCCGTTTGTGTCCGATTGAAACACCTGAAGGTCCAAACATTGGTTTGATTTCTTCATTGTGTGTTTTCGCAAAAGTTACTGATCTTGGTTTTATTTCGACTCCTTACCGTAAGGTTAAAGATGGTGTTGTAGACCTATCTGAAGATGGTGTAGTTTATTTAACTGCAGAGGAAGAAGAAGGAAAAGTTATTGCTCAGGCAAATGCTCCTATTGATGATGAAGGTAACTTTGTTAATCAAAAAGTAAAATCGCGTTTGGAGGGTGACTACCCTGTTGTTGAAAAAGATGAAGTTGAGTTGATGGACGTTGGTCCTAACCAGATTGCTTCTGTTGCGGCTTCGCTGATTACTTTCTTGGAACATGATGATGCAAACCGTGCATTGATGGGATCTAACATGATGCGTCAGGCGGTACCACTTCTACGCCCAGAGGCTCCTATTGTAGGAACTGGTTTGGAAGGAAATGCTGCTCGTGACTCACGTGTATTGGTTTCAGCTTCCAGTGATGGTGTGATTGAATATGTTGACGCAAATGAAGTCATCGTTCGTTATGATATGACTGATGATGAGAAATTTGTTAGTTTCAACCCAGAAGTTGTCACTTATAAATTGCCGAAATTCTTAAAGACGAACCAAGGTACTGTCGTTGATCTTAAGCCTATTGTTGAAAAAGGTCAGCGTGTTCAAAAAGGCCAGGTTCTTACTGAAGGATATGCTACTGAAGGTGGAGAACTTGCTCTTGGTCGCAACCTAAAGGTTGCATTCATGCCTTGGCAGGGGTACAACTATGAGGATGCGATTGTGATTTCAGAGCGTGTTGTTCGTGAAGATGTATTTACATCGATTCACGTTGATGAATACTCGCTTGAAGTTCGCGATACGAAACGTGGTGTTGAAGAATTTACTTCGGATATTCCTAACGTTAGTGAAGAGGCAACCCGCAACCTGGATGAGAATGGTTTGATTCGAGTTGGAGCTGATGTTAAGCCTGGAGATATTTTGATTGGAAAAATTACTCCAAAAGGTGAATCGGATCCATCTCCTGAAGAAAAACTATTGCGTGCAATTTTTGGTGATAAAGCCGGTGATGTTAAAGATGCTTCATTGAAAGCTTCTCCATCATTAAAAGGTGTTGTTATCGATAAAAAATTGTTCTCAAGAGTTGTAAAAGACAAAAAAGGTAAAATGGCAACCAAACCATTGCTTGATCAAATTGATGAAGAATTTGACAGGACAGCTAGTGGTTTGAGAGCTAAACTTGAAGATAAACTCTTTACACTGGTGAACGGAAAAACAAGTCAAGGTGTTAAAGATTATTACGGAGGTGATATTATTGCAAAAGGAGTTAAGTTCACCCTTAAGCAATTACAAGAAATCGATTATTTGACAGTTAATCCAACTAAGTGGACAACTGACAAAGAGAAGAACGATATGATCTTCAGATTGGTTGTTAATTATATCACAAAATATAAAGAACACGAAGCTGTTGCTCGTCGTAAACGTTATAATGTAACCATTGGTGACGAGCTTCCTGCTGGTATTATCCAATTAGCAAAGGTTTATGTAGCTAAAAAACGTAAACTACAGATTGGTGATAAAATGGCAGGTCGTCACGGTAATAAAGGTATTGTTTCACGTATTGTACGTGATGAAGATATGCCTTTCTTGGCGGATGGAACACCGGTAGACATTGTATTGAATCCATTAGGTGTACCTTCAAGGATGAACCTTGGACAGATTTACGAAACTGTACTTGGTTGGGCCGGTAAAGAATTAGGGTTGAAATTTGCAACTCCAATTTTCGATGGTGCAAGCCTGGAAGAAGTAACTGAGTATACAACAAAAGCTGGTATACCCGCATTTGGTAAAGCACAACTTCATGATGGTGAAACTGGTGAGCCATTTGATCAACCAGCAACAGTTGGTATTATCTATATGCTAAAACTGGGACACATGGTTGAAGATAAAATGCATGCCCGTTCTATTGGACCATACTCACTGATTACGCAGCAGCCATTGGGTGGTAAAGCACAATTTGGTGGTCAGCGTTTCGGGGAAATGGAAGTTTGGGCACTTGAAGCATTTGGTGCATCGCACATTCTTCAGGAAATCCTGACTGTGAAGTCAGATGACGTTCTTGGACGTGCAAAAGCATATGAATCAATTGTGAAAGGTGAACCAATGCCGCCGGCTGGAATTCCAGAATCGCTCAATGTATTGCTCCACGAGTTACGCGGACTTGGATTAAGCGTTAATTTGGACTAATGACTTAGGAACTCTGTTCCTCTTTTTAATCAGTTTAATATACATCGATATATGGCATTCAGAAAAGATAATAAAGTAAAAAGCAATTTTTCCAAAATAGCCATTAGCCTGGCTTCACCAGAAGAAATTTTAGAACGTTCCCATGGTGAAGTTTTAAAGCCTGAGACTATTAACTATCGTACTTACAAACCAGAAAGAGATGGTTTGTTTTGCGAGCGTATTTTTGGTCCGGTGAAAGACTATGAGTGTCATTGTGGTAAATACAAGCGTATTCGCTACAAAGGAATTGTTTGCGACCGTTGTGGGGTAGAAGTTACAGAGAAAAAAGTACGTCGTGAGCGTATGGGACACATCTCTCTGGTTGTACCAGTTGCCCACATTTGGTATTTCAAGTCATTGCCAAATAAAATTGGTTACCTACTTGGTTTGCCAACCAAAAAATTAGATACTATAATTTATTACGAGCGTTACGTGGTTATTCAGCCAGGTATTAAAGCTCAAGATGGAATTAAAGTCAATGATTTTCTAACAGAAGAAGAATATTTAGATATCCTGGATACGCTTCCAAAAGAAAATCAATATTTAGATGATGATGATCCAAATAAGTTCATTGCAAAAATGGGGGCAGAAGCTCTTTATGCATTGCTGGAACGTCTGGAATTGGATGATCTATCTTATACATTAAGGCATAAGGCTAACACTGAAACTTCTCAGCAACGTAAAAATGAAGCCTTGAAAAGGCTACAGGTTGTGGAAGCATTCCGTGCCAGCAAAAACATCAACCGTCCGGAATGGATGATTGTAAAAGTTGTGCCTGTTATTCCACCGGATTTGCGTCCGTTGGTGCCATTGGATGGTGGACGTTTTGCTACTTCTGACTTGAATGACTTGTACAGAAGAGTAATTATCCGTAACAACCGTCTGAAAAGATTGATTGAAATCAAAGCTCCTGAAGTAATCCTTCGTAATGAAAAAAGGATGTTGCAGGAAGCGGTTGATTCATTATTTGATAATTCACGGAAATCAAATGCCGTGAAAACTGAAAATAACCGCGCACTGAAATCGCTTTCTGACAGTTTGAAAGGTAAACAAGGTCGTTTCCGTCAAAACTTGTTAGGTAAGCGTGTTGACTATTCTGCACGTTCGGTTATTGTTGTTGGACCTACTTTGAGACTACACGAGTGTGGTTTGCCAAAAGATATGGCAGCTGAACTTTACAAGCCATTTATCATTCGTAAATTGATTGAGCGTGGTATTGTAAAAACAGTAAAATCTGCGAAAAAGATTGTTGACCGTAAAGATCCTGTGGTTTGGGATATCTTGGAAAACGTATTGAAAGGGCATCCTGTGATGTTGAACAGGGCTCCTACACTTCACCGTTTGTCAATCCAGGCATTCCAGCCAGTCTTAATTGAAGGTAAAGCAATTCAGTTACACCCATTAGTTTGTACTGGTTTCAACGCCGACTTCGATGGTGACCAGATGGCAGTTCACGTACCTCTTGGTAATGCTGCAATTTTGGAAGCTCAATTGCTAATGTTAGCTTCTCACAACTTGCTGAACCCTGCTAACGGTGCTCCTATTACAGTACCTTCTCAGGATATGGTTTTGGGTCTGTATTATATGACCAAACACCGTGAAGGCGCTCGTGGCGAAGGAATGACATTCTATTCTCCTGAAGAAGTAATTATTGCTTACAATGAAGGTAGATTGGAAATGCATTCAATCATCAAAGTGAAAGTTGAAGATGTTGATGACAATGGTGAGTACTTCAAGCACATTGTTGAAACAACCGTAGGTCGTGTTATCTTTAATCAGGTAGTACCTCGAAAAGCAGGGTACATTAACGAGCTTCTTACAAAGAAGTCATTGCGTACAATTATTTCCGAAATCTTTAAGAAAGCTGGAAATGCTACGACAGTTCGTTTCCTTGATGACATGAAGAATCTTGGTTACAAGATGGCATATCGTGGTGGTTTGTCGTTTAACCTTGGAGATGTTATCATTCCTTTAGATAAAAAGGAAATCGTTGACGAAGGTTATGCGGAAGTTGAAGAAGTGATGGCAAACTATAACATGGGTTTCATTACAAACAACGAACGTTACAACCAGGTTATTGATATTTGGACACATGCCAACGCGAAACTTACCAATTCGGTAATGAAGACGTTGAGTACCGATAAGCAAGGGTTCAACTCTGTTTATATGATGCTTGACTCTGGTGCGAGGGGTTCAAAAGAACAGATTCGTCAGTTATGTGGTATGAGGGGATTGATGGCAAAACCACAAAAATCTGGTTCTACCGGTGCGCAAATTATTGAAAACCCGATTTTGGCAAACTTCAAAGAGGGACTTTCAGTACTTGAGTACTTTATCTCAACCCACGGTGCTCGTAAAGGTTTGGCGGATACCGCACTTAAAACTGCGGATGCTGGATACCTTACTCGTCGTTTGGTTGATGTTGCTCAAGACGTAATTGTTGCTGATGAAGATTGCGGAACATTGCGTGGTTTGATTGCTTCTGCTGTAAAAAATAACGAAGAAGTTGTAGCTTCTTTGTATGATAGAATTTTAGGTAGATCTACTGTGCATGATGTGTTCCATCCTTTAACAGGTGAACTTATCATTAGATCAGGAGATACTATTACTGAAGAGATTGGTCGTAAAATCGAAGATTCTCCAATTGAGAGTGTTGAGATTCGTTCAGTATTGACTTGTGAAGCTAAGAATGGCGTATGTAGCAAATGTTACGGACGTAACCTGGCAACAGGAGATCTTGCTCAGCGAGGTGAATCTGTAGGTGTTATCGCTGCTCAGTCGATTGGGGAACCAGGAACACAGCTTACATTGCGTACTTTCCACGTAGGAGGTATCGCTGGTAACATTTCTTCACAATCAACTGTTGAGTCTAAATATGATGGTATTGCAGAAATTGAAGAATTGCGAACTGTAGATTCTGTTGATGAAACAGGCGCTAAAGTAGCAATTGTAGTTGGTCGTTTGGCTGAACTTCGAATTTTTGATAAAAATACTCGTATTCCTTTATCAAATCATAGTATTCCTTATGGTTCGAAATTGTACATTGAAAATGGACAAGATGTAACTAAAGGTCAGAAGATTTGTGAATGGGACCCATATAATGGTGTTATTATTTCAGAATATGATGGTAAAATATCGTTTGAACACTTAATTGATGGTATTACTTTCCGTGAAGAATCAGATGAACAAACTGGTTATAAAGAGAAAGTAATTATCGAAACCAGAGATAAGACCAAAAACCCATCATTAAGAATCTTAGATGGAAAAGGCGAAGTGATTCGTGCATATAACTTGCCAGTAGGTGGTCACATTTCGGTTGATGAAGGTGATAATGTTAAAGCTGGTCAAGTACTTGTTAAAATTCCTCGAGCATCTGGTAAAGCTGGTGATATCACCGGTGGTCTTCCACGTGTAACCGAGTTGTTTGAAGCTCGTAATCCATCGAACCCAGCTGTTGTATCTGAGATTGACGGAGAAATTTCCTTAGGAAAAATCAAACGTGGTAACCGCGAAACCATTGTTACCGCTAAAAATGGAGATGTTAAAAAATATCTTGTGCCACTTTCTAAACAAATCTTGGTTCAGGAGAATGACTACATCAAAGCAGGTACACCATTATCAGATGGTGCAACTACTCCTTCGGATATCTTAGCTATTAAAGGACCAACTGCTGTTCAGGAATATATTTTGAATGAAGTTCAGGATGTATACCGTATGCAGGGTGTGAAAATCAACGATAAGCACTACGAAGTAATTATTCGTCAGATGATGCGTAAAGTTGAGATTCTTGATCCGGGTGATACTCGTTTTTTGGAAAAACAAATTGTTGACAAGAATGAGTTTGCTCATGAGAACGACTGGATTTATAACAAGAAAGTAGTTGTTGAACCAGGTGATTCTGAATTACGTGCAGGACAGATTGTGACAGCTCGTAGATTACGTGATGAGAACTCTGTATTACGTCGTAAGGATAAAAAACTGGTTGAGTCGCGCGATGCAATTCCTGCAACTTCAAGTCAGATCCTGCAAGGTATTACCAGAGCTGCTCTTCAAACAAGAAGTTGGTTGTCTGCTGCATCATTCCAGGAAACGACTAAAGTTCTTAACGAAGCTGCAATCCAGGGTAAAGTTGATTATCTTGACGGATTGAAAGAAAATGTTATTTGTGGTCATTTGATTCCTGCAGGTACTGGTTTGAAAGAATACAAAAACTTGGTAGTTGGTTCTCGTGAAGAATATGATCGCATGGTGGAAACAAAAGAAGTAGAATCTGCAAATCGCGACTAATTCATGGAAGATAACAAAAAAAATCAGCTGAATATTGAGTTAAGTGAAGAAGTAGCTCAGGGGATTTATTCAAACCTGGCTATTATCACTCACTCATCCTCGGAGTTTGTTCTTGACTTTGTCCGCATTATGCCGGGTATACCAAAAGCAAATGTGAAATCAAGAGTTATTTTAACTCCTGAACACGCCAAGCGACTTTTACTAGCCCTTGAAGACAACGTTAAGAAATTCGAGAAAATGCATGGTCCAATAAAATTGAGTAGTGGTGGTCATGAACCCATGATGCCTCCTATGAGTTTTGGCGGACCTCCTGCGGAAGCTTGATTTTTGAAGATATATTAGAAAAAGGTGTTGAGAAATCAACACCTTTTCTATTTTGCAGTGATTTACAACATTCTATATTTTATACAGATCGATGTGAAATTGTGAATTATTTCAGGATTAAGATATTCCGGATGAAATTGCAAGGTGTATAATGGTTTCTCTGCATGTTTCATCGCTTGATTAAAACAGACTTTTGATTGAGCAAGATGGATAAAACCTTTTGGTAACGGAACTGAATCATTATGCATCTGGCGAACTAAAAATGAGTGAGGCAGATCAATAAAAAGGGGATCATCTTTCAGTACTTCAATTAAAACATCTCCTGATTCGGGTTCAACACTTCTTAGGTATTCCGCTCCATATAAATAACCGGTTATGTGGTGCCCGGCACAAATGCCTAGAATTGGCTTTTTTGAATCTTTTATCCATAGGAAATAGGGCTGATGATGCTCAACAATGTCATCTCCTTGTGGCGAACCTGAAATAAATATACCATCATATGAATCCACATTGACAGCTATTGCTTCTCTGTAGTTAATAATTTGGCAGGTTGCCAAATGTGACGGAATTAGTTTTTCGATATTAACAGCAAATTCGAAAATCTCAGGTTCTGCGCTATTTATTATTAATATTTTCAACATGCCACTAAATTACTGAAAGTTGGAAGAAAATATAAATGAAAATCTTTTGGTATTAGGATCAATAATAAATCTTTATTTTTGAAGCAAATATCTGTTATGGACCAATTAACATTAACAACTCCCGCTTTATTATTTTCTGCAATATCATTGATATTGCTTGCATATACCAACCGATTTCTGGCTTATGCTACAGTTGTACGGAATCTTCATTCTAGTTTTAAGGAAAATCCGTCAAGATTGTTACTAGGACAGATTGAAAATCTCAGGACAAGATTGATTCTTACCCGTTCGATGCAAGTTCTAGGAATCACTAGTTTGCTCCTGTGTGTGCTGTGTATGTTTCTGGTGTATATTCAAATGCAAGGCTGGGCAGAGTTGATATTTGGAATTGCACTGGTTTTATTAATATTGTCACTATCACTCTCAATCAAGGAAATATTAATCTCGGTAAAGGCACTTGACCTTCATTTAAGCGATATGGAGGATGAAAAATAATGGCATATTTTGGTGAAATTGCCTCTTTGTTGACAGCTATTTTTTGGACTGTAACAAGCATGGCATTTGAATCTGCAGGAAAGAAAGTTGGATCTCTTTCTGTAAATCTAATCAGATTAGTAATTGCTTTTTTCATTTATTGCCTATATACTCAAGTTACCCGTGGAATGTATTTCCCGTTTGATGCAAGCTTCGAAGCATGGATGTGGCTTTCCTTATCTGGACTGATTGGTTTTGTAATTGGAGACCTTTTTTTATTCCAGGCATTTGTGGTCGTGGGCGCAAGAATCTCGATGCTTATTATGGCCATGACACCTCCCTTCACTGCTTTTATATCGTATTTCATATTGGGTGAAGTGTTATCTCCAATGAACTGGTTTGGGATGATTGTTACGCTCACAGGAATCAGTATCGTTATTTTAAAGCGTGAGAATAAAGAACTGAACGGGGATAAAAAGTTAAGAAAGCGTTTAACTTCTGCATATTCAGTTCCGGGGATTTTGTTAGCTCTTGGTGGTGCTTTGGGACAAGCAGTAGGATTAGTTTTAAGTAAAAAGGGAATGGGTGACTATAATGCCTTTGCTGCTTCCCAGATACGAGTATTAACAGGAATCGTTGGTTTCGCAGTTTTACTATTTTTTATGAAGCGATATGGTCGTGTTGTCTCGGCAGTTAAAAATAAATCGGCAATGAAACGTATTACTTTGGGTTCCGTTTTTGGCCCTTTTCTGGGTGTTTCATTTTCCTTGCTTGCAATACAACATACCAAAGCGGGAATTGCAGCTACGATCATGGCAATTGTTCCAGTGTTAATTATTCCACCTGCAATTCTTATTTTTAAGGAAAAAGTTAATTGGAAAGAAGTAGTTGGTGCAATTGTAACAGTAGGGGGAGTAGCCATTTTTTTCCTTTAGTTGTAATTAAAGCGTTAAAACAATTATTTATATTAATTTCGCTAAGAGTTATTATTACAGTCAACTAAAAGTATCGATTATGAATCCACATGCAAAAGCAATTATTTCTCACATTACAATTATTGGATGGATAATTGTGTTAGTTCTAAACATGAATGAAAAGGACGAACTAAGTTCATTTTATTTAAGGCAAACCTTAGGAATTTATCTTATCGGGTTAGTGGGAACTGTAATCCCTGCTTTAGGAGTAATTTTAGGAATTATCGCTTTTATACTTTGGGTTGTAAGTCTTGTTGGGGCTATTAATCAAGATTTAAAACCAGTTTTTGTTGTTGGCGAATATTTTCAAGAATGGTTTAAAGGAGTTGCTTAGCCTATCATTCGAGAAATTGAGAGTTTGAAATAGCTCGGTCAATTTTCCTTTTTCTCTTTTAGCGTTAATCGTAGTAAAAGATACCCTGCAATCCCTGCTACTAAAGAACCGATTAGAATCCCAATTTTTGAAGCATCAATAAAAAGTTGATCTTCAAATGAAAGATTTGTTATAAATAGTGACATAGTAAAGCCAACACCACCAAGTATTCCGACAATTATTAGATCTCTCAGACTGGTGTTTTTAGGTAATTCTGCAATCTTAAGTTTTAATGCAAGATAGGAGAAAACACCAATCCCAATAAGGTTTCCAAGAATAAGGCTGGCCGCAATAACCAGTGAAAAGTTTATTTGCGAGAAACTCTCGGCACTTATTAATACGCCAGCATTTGCAAACGCGAATACCGGCATAATTAAAAAAGCAACCCACCCATGTAGCTTATTTTCCAGGTTTTGAACCGGAGACTGAATTTGTTCTGTCAGCGATTCAATACTATTTACCGATTCCAGTTGAGCTTTGGTGAGAATATACCTCGTTTTGCGATCGTAGGAAACGACTCTGAACTTTTCTAGTTCTTTATCCATCCCTTCCTGGAAATATTGAATCTTAATATTTTTACGAATCGGTATCGCGAACGCAATTAGTACTCCAGCTAGGGTGGCATGAATTCCGGATTTAAGGAAAAGTACCCAGATAATTATCCCTGCAACAAAAAATAAGTACTCTGAGTATTTTCGAAAATGGCTTAAAATAAGGAGTACAAAGAATATCGCAAATGCAATTAATATTAAGTTCCATTTTATGCTTGCACTGTAGAAAAACGCAATAATAATAATAGCCCCCAAATCATCAACAATGGCAAATGCAGTAAGAAATATTTTCAATCCATAAGGCACTCGTTTCCCCAGTAATTTCAGAATACCTAAGGTGAAGGCAATGTCGGTCGCCATTGGAATTGCCCAGCCCTGTTGTGTTTCCGGCTGTGGATTGAATGCGAGAAAAATAATTATTGGAAAAAGCATACCACCGATTGCTGCAAATACAGGCAAGCTCGCCTTTTTGAAATTGGATAGTTCACCAACTAAAATTTCTCGTTTAATTTCCAGCCCAATAACAAAGAAAAATATGGCCATCAATCCATCATTAATCCATAATGTCAAGCTTTTTGACAAATGGAAGTCACCGACTGCAAAAGTGATCTTTTCATGTAGAAATGAGTAATACTCGTCGTAAAATCCAATGTTTGCGACAAGCAAAGTAAGAATGGTTACGCCGAGTAAAAGTATGCTGGATGAAGCTTCTTGGTGGATGAATTTAT
This sequence comes from Sunxiuqinia sp. A32, assembly GCF_052690465.1. Taxonomy (NCBI): domain Bacteria; kingdom Pseudomonadati; phylum Bacteroidota; class Bacteroidia; order Marinilabiliales; family Prolixibacteraceae; genus Sunxiuqinia; species Sunxiuqinia sp. A32. Next base: position 132,065 of record NZ_JBQYLI010000006.1, on the reverse strand, counting down.
TGACTGGCTTTGGTATGAGGTTCATTTTTGCTGTATTTCTGGTATTTAGTAATCAATAACGTTTATAATGAAAAGAAGTTTTTCACAAATAGGTAAATGTACAAAATAGCAAAGGGCCCGTCAAATGACGGACCCTTGAGAAAGCTACAGACTTAAAGGCTGAAGAAATTATTAATTGTAGGCACTTTCTCCATGTTCGTAGACATCCAGGCCTTCCTCCTCAATACGTTTTGAGACACGAAGTACTCCTGCTTTCTTCAAGATGTAGAATAAGATCAGACCACAACCAGCAGCCCAAACGAAGAATGCAAATACTCCAATTGCTTGAATACCTAGTAATTTAGCTCCGTTTCCGTAGAATAAACCTTCAGAAGTGGAGAACAATCCAACAGCAAGGGTACCTAAAGCACCACTTACACCGTGTACAGATATTGCACCAACAGGATCATCAATTTTTAATATTTTATCGAAGAATTCAACTGCGAATGGTAATACAAATCCAGCGATAGTACCAATCAATACTGCACCAACAGGATCAACAGCATCACAACCAGCAGTAATAGCAACTAAACCAGCTAACGCACCGTTCAATGATATTGAAAGAGCAGGACGCTTATAGCGTACCCATGAAACCATCATTGCAGTTACAGCACCAGCAGCAGCAGCCAAGTTAGTGGTAACAGCAATGTGACCAATAGCTACAGCATTGTCAGTACCGGCAGCAGCAAGCTGTGAACCAGGGTTGAACCCAAACCATCCGAACCATAGAATGAATACACCTAAAGCTCCCAATGCAAGGTTGTGTCCTGGAATCGCTTTCGCTTTTCCGTCTTTTCCATATTTACCGATACGAGGTCCAATAATAGCAGCACCTGCTAAACCTACCCATGCACCAACAGAGTGAACGATAGAAGAACCTGCGAAGTCATGGAATCCAAGTTGGCTTAACCAACCACCACCCCATGTCCAGTGGCCTGAAATTGGGTAAATAAGAACAGTAATAACAATACTAAAGATCAAGTAAGCTTTAAATTCTGTACGTTCAGCCATTGCTCCGGAAACGATTGTTGCAGCGGTTGCGGCAAATACCGTTTGGAAGAACAAGTCAGCATAGTCGGAATAGTTGTCACCAAATCCCTCACTCATGAAGAATAAATCTGGAGTTCCGATGAATCCTCCAATAGAGTCTCCGTACATTAATGTAAAACCAATAATCCAATATAGTAAAGAACCGATTGAAAAGTCCATCAAGTTTTTCATCAGGATGTTTGCAGTGTTTTTTCCGCGGGTAAAACCAGCTTCAACCATTGCAAATCCTGGTTGCATAAACATCACCATAAAAGCGGCGATCAATAACCACATGTTATCTATACCTATCTGTAGGCCTTGTAAAGTTTCGTCCATGATATTCTAATTTTTATGGTTATTATTCTTCTTTCCCTTTGATGAACAATGATTCATCACCAAACTCACCTGTACGAATCCTGTATGATTCTGCAATGTCAGAAATGAAGATCTTTCCATCGCCGATTTCACCAGTACGACCAGCTTTCATAATAGCCAGAACTGTTTTTTCAACATTCTTGTCACGCACGATAATAGAGAGAATAGTTCTTTCAATAGTACTTGTGTCATAAACAACACCACGGTAAACCCGCTCTTCTCTTGATTGTCCAACCCCACGTACGTCCCAGAAGGAGAAGAATTCGATACCAGCATCGTGAAGTGCTTCAGTCACCTCGTCGAATTTGGTTTTTCTTATAATAGCTTCAATTTTTTTCATTGTAAGTCGTATTTAGTGATTATAAAGAGATACCTACTGTAATGAAGAATCCACCTGTTGAAGGGTTAAGAATAACAGATCCTGAAACAGGAAGAGAAAAGCTGTCAGTAAGTTTTACTTCTTTAGAAGTACCAACTCCTACGTTACATACAGTAAAATCACCATCTACAGTGTATTGTCCATCACCTGCGCCTACGAATACATCAAGAGAAGAGAATGAGTAGGAAGCTTCCAGGTAAGTGTCATCAACGCCGTCACCAGTCATGTAAGCTGCAGTGAAACCGAAATCACCTAAAGCTAATCCAAGACTAGGTTCAAAATAATGCATGTCACCATCAGTCCAGTCACCACCGAAATAATAGTCTGTTACAGTGATTGAAACAGGACCGAAATCATAACCTGTATACAAATCCATTTCGTAACCTTCATCAGTACTTGATGAAACAGATCCCCACGCGCCTAATGCAAACCCACCAGTGCTATATTCAACGTAAGGTTGAAATGCTGGTCCGCTACCAAATTTAGCACCACGCCAAATGTAACTTGAGTAGATGTCCACTCCTGTGTCAAAAGAAGAGTCTTGTGCTTGTACGTTAAATGCAAAAGTTGTTGCCAGTACAAAAATCAAAATAAGTGTCTTTTTCATGATTTAAAAATTTAAGGATTTAACTAAACTTCTTTAATAAAATGTTTTGCTTTGCCTTAACGTGTGATCTCTTAATAATGCTCTTTGTGAGGGATGACCCTCTTTGTTCTTTAATGTCTCCGGTTCAAAAGTATATATATTTTCAAAACAAAAGATATTAAATAGGGGTAAAATGTTTCAAAAAGACATATAAACAACAAAATTAGTGTAAAAATGACAGGGGTGCAGTCCGGGAAAGTATTTATTTTTTAGAAAAATGTCAAAAAAACAGGGGGTGCAAGCTTAAAAAATGCTTTTTCTGGCATAAAGTGAGCTTTGAAAGTGATAAAATGTCAAAAAGACACAAAAGCAATGTGTTTTGTGTTAAAGTGTTAATTAATTGTAAACTTTGTATCGAAAAGATAATTGCAGGCAGTATTGCTTGTTATTTTGTTTTCACCAGGTAGGTGTTTTTAAGGGATTTTTCTCTTGTTTCTGGTAAAATGAATTGAATTCCGACCCGATTCATGCCTCTGTGCTTGAATGTGTAGATCGTATCAATAGGTGTATTCATTGATTTTATATCCTCCAAGCCGGGTTCATAACAGAATATCCAGGAATTTGGAGTATGAGCCGCTTTATTCAGCATTTCCCAATCTTTAATATGTACAGCTTCATTTTTTCCGTAGAAGAACAGTTCAAATTGTTCGTAATTATAATTGTATAGAACTGCGTCGTCGGATGCGTCTTTATTAAAGGTGCGTGTTGCAGCAATTGAGGATTGGTATTGAAATGTGTATGGCAGTACTTGGGTGTTCAGGTAAAAGTTGATTAGCGTGATGATTAGCATCCCTGGAACAAAAAGCTTTATCCAAACAATATTTTTTCTTGTATATATATATATAGTCATTATAAGAATAACCAAAACAAGTGTCCAATACGCAAATTGATCTGTAGGGAAGAGGTAGATCATAAATGAAAGCAAAACAATCCACGACAGTCCGACCATGCTGATTTGGAGATTTTCAAAAATGTTTCGGAGTTTTTTAGTCCCATTGGTAAATATCCAATCAATCCATTTACTTAATAATGCAGTGAAAAGCGGAATAAGGATAAACAGATAGTTTGGAGCTTTTCCTTTTGCGATAGAGAGGATGATGAAGAAAATCCAGATGCCACCAAACGTAAAGTATTCATCATGTTTGAATTTATTTTTAATGAGAGAACGGAACTCTAAAAATAAACTTCCAACAAGTAAAAAGCTCCAGGGGGCATATATATATAATATAGTATGCAGGTAGAAAATATAATCGGTATTGCTTCCAACATAGTTCCCGGTGATCCTTCCAACGTTGTTGGTTATAAAGAAAAATTTAATTCCTTCCAATCCAAATTGGTTATACAATCCAATTAGAGCAGGAGAGGCGGTAAGTAGAGCAATTGCAATACCAATAATCCATTTTGGTTTAAAGATTTCTTTAAAGTCTCCTTTTAACAAGAGGTGAGTTCCAAGCGCAAAGGCAGGAACAGCTCCGCCAATTGGTCCTTTGCTCATCATGGCTAACCCAATTCCAACAAATGCCAGAATGAAATTCAGCGTTTTTCTCTTTTTCAGATAATCATGAAGTTGCCATAATGCAAATGCAACATTGGCTTGCAGAATTGTGTCAGTATGGACATCCATGCAGTATAGAAAATATATCTGAGATGTGAAGATGGTTATCGCTGCAATAATTCCACTTCTTTTATTATAGAGACTTTCTGCCAGCTTGTAGGTTGCAAAAACACCAATTAATGCATACAAGACCGCAAAAAATTTATATCCGAAATTTGTTAAGCCAAATGTGTGAAATCCAAGCGTCGACAACCAAAATAGGAGTGGAGGCTTCTGGTCGTATGGATCGCCATGTATTTTTAGATTGATGAAGTCACCGTCAATGAATATATTTTTTGCGATGGCAGCATATTTACCTGCATCACCGGTAAGGTCAATAAATAAACCAAAATAATACGTAATTAATGCAAAAATTATAGCGAATAGGACTAGCCAGCGAAGATTGTTTTTTTCAAACATGTTCTGATTTTTGAACGATATATATTGTCTGCAAAATTGGTGAATTTTTTGTGAACCAGAAAACAAATTGCATTCGGTGATGCAAGTGGAAATACAACTTTGCTTATAATTTCAGTATCTTTGGGCGAAATACTTATAAATTGTATAATGCAGCGATTATTTCTATATAATTATAGAAGTAATTCTATTGAAAAAAGAGGCAGTAATGAAACTTTGGGATAAAGGTTATTCGGTAAATAAATTAATTGAAGATTTTACAGTTGGCAAAGATCGTGAGTTGGATCTGTATTTGGCTAAGTTTGATATTCTTGGTTCAATGGCTCATGCAACGATGCTTGAGAAAATCAATTTACTTGAAAGCGAAGAATTGAGTCTTTTACTAGCCGAACTGAAATCGATTTATAAGATAGCAGAAACCGGAGAGTTCGAGATTGCTGAAGGAGTAGAGGATGTGCATTCTCAGGTAGAGTCAATGCTAACTGAAAAGTTAGGTGATGTTGGAAAAAAAATACATAGTGGACGATCGCGAAATGATCAGGTATTGCTGGATTTGAAGCTATTTGCCAGGGGAGAAATTCAGGAGTTGGTTCAGCTTACAAATGAGTTGTTTGGAGTGATGATCTCGCAGGCGGAAAGCTATAAGAATCATTTGATGCCGGGGTATACCCATTTACAGGTTGCCATGCCGTCTTCTTTCGGTTTGTGGTATAGTGCTTATGCTGAAAGTTTAATTGATGATTTAATGTTGTTACAGGCAGCCTGGAAAATAACTAATCAAAATCCTTTGGGGTCGGCGGCTGGTTATGGTTCTTCATTTCCACTGGATCGTCAAATGACAACCGATCTATTGGGCTTTGACTCGATGAATTACAATGTGGTTTATGCTCAAATGGGACGTGGTAAGATGGAAAAAACAGTGGCATTTGCAATGTCATCTATCGCTGCAACTTTATCAAAACTGGCGTATGATGTTTGCTTGTTTATGAGTCAAAACTTTGGTTTTGTATCCCTGCCAAAAGAATTGACTACAGGTTCAAGCATTATGCCGCATAAAAAGAATCCGGATGTGTTTGAGCTGCTGCGTTCTCATTGTAATAAAATACAGGCAATTCCGGTTCAGGTTACTATGATGGTCAATAATCTTCCTAGCGGTTATTTCCGTGATTTACAGATTGTAAAAGAGGTGTTTTTACCTGCTTTTGATGAGTTAAAATCTTGTCTTAAAATTGCGTCTTTTGCGTTGGCGGAAATGTCAGTGAAAGAAAATATTTTGGAAGATGACAGGTACAAATTCGTATTTAGTGTTGAAGATGTAAATAAGCTTGTTCAGGAGGGTGTGCCATTCAGGGATGCCTATAAACAGGTTGGAATTGCAATAGATAAAGGCGAGTATGAACCGTCTCGGGAAGTGAATCATACCCATGCAGGAAGTGTTGGAAATCTATGTTTACCTGAAATTACTCATAAGATGAAGAAGGTTTTAGATGGATTTAACTTCGGAAAAGTCGAAAAGGCAATAGGTAATTTGCTGAAATAACATGACTTCTGTTAATTAAACGTTAACCTTGATTGTTGGAGGTTTTGGACCTGACTTTTGTCATGTTTTTGTAACTAGCTTGATTTCATTCTATTACAAAATTGAGTACAAAAAGTAAAGGTTTTTTGGCATGTTGTCGAGCATATTTTGTTGGCTGAAAAATTGGATGTTAGCGCTTTTATCGCTATTTTTGCTTTCACTTCATAATTATTTTGTGGGTTTTGCTTATGAATTTATAGTAGTTGAAACTTGTTTCAATTGCTAGTGTTGTGTCCTGACGTGAAGTAGCAGGAATGTGAAGAATGGGTGATAAAAATTTTTAAATTGTTTAAATGATGCAGAAAGGATTTCAAAAAGAACAAGGCTTATACCGTTCTGAATTTGAACACGGGAGTTGCGGCATTGGGTTTGTTGCCAGTTTAAAAGGCAGAAAAAAGCATGCTGTTATTTCTGATGCCTTATCTATGCTGGCACGAATGGAACATCGCGGGGGAACCGGTTTCGACATAAAAAGTGGTGATGGTGCAGGTATTTTGATACAAATCCCTCATGAACTTTTCATGGAGGAATGTCCTAAGGAGGGGATTAAGCTTCCTACCTTCGGCGAGTATGGTGTTGCCATGATCTTCTTCCCTAAAGACGATAGAAAACGATCTGAATGTAAGGATATAATCAGCCGTAATTTAAATAAATTTGGATTGCCATATTTAGGATATCGTAAAGTTCCTGTAGATAATTCAGATCTGGGACGCGACTCAATGGCGACTGAACCATACATCCAGCAATTGTTTATCGCGAAACCTGAAAAAATGTCGGTTGAAGAGTTTGACCGTAAATTATTTATTTTCAGGAAATATACTGAAAGACTTGCCCGCGAATCTGTTGCAGGTTTGGGCTATGATGGATTGAACATTATTTCTTGTTCGTACAAAACCATCATTTACAAAGGACAATTGACCACCGATCAGGTGACTCTATATTTTAAAGATTTATCAAATCCAATTGCTGTAAGTGCAATTGCTTTGGTACACTCTCGTTTCTCAACCAATACATTCCCTTCCTGGAAATTAGCTCAGCCTTTCCGCTTTATTGCGCATAATGGTGAGATTAATACCAACAAAGGAAATGTGAACTGGATGCGTGCCCGCGAAGCACTGCTTGAATGTTCTGCATTTACCCGCGAGGAACTGGAAATGATTTTCCCTATCTGTGACTTGCAGGCTTCAGATAGTGCAAATCTGGATATGGCCATTGAAATGCTAGTGCTTAGTGGCCGATCATTGCCTCATGTATTGATGATGTTAATACCTGAAGCATGGCAAAATGATCCTGAGATGGATCCACGCAAAAAAGAATTCTACGAATTCTATTCTGCAATGATGGAGCCATGGGATGGTCCTGCATCTGTTTGTTTCACTGATGGAGTATTAGTAGGTGCTACACTTGACAGAAATGGTTTACGTCCATCTCGTTATTGTGTAACAGAGGATGATATGTTGATTATGGCGTCAGAAACAGGTGTTATCGATGTCGATCATGATGAAGTGAAAATTCGCGGACGTTTACAACCAGGTAAAATGTTTGTTGCTGACCTGGAGCAAGGTCGCATCATTTCTGACGAAGAATTGAAAGCTGATATTTGTACTCGTCAACCTTACGGTGACTGGGTTAAAGATAATATGACCTATCTTGATGACCTTCCTTCTATTCCTGATTTGGAATTGAAAGATCCTGATTCAAGTACCATTTTTAAAAGACAAAAGGCCTTCGGTTTCACGAACGAAGATATCGAGGTGATTCTTAAGCCAATGGCTGAAAGCGGAAAAGAAGCAATGGGATCTATGGGTGCTGACAATCCATTGGCAGTGCTTTCTGATCGCCCTGTGAATTTGTCGCATTATTTTAAGCAGTTATTTGCACAGGTTACCAATCCACCGATTGATCCAATTCGCGAACGCGTAGTAATGGATTTGAGAACGTATGTCGGTGGGTTTAAAAATATTCTTACTGAATCTGCAGAGCATTGTCGCAGAATCGCAATTCCTCAGCCTGTATTAACTAATGAGCAGTTGGTTAAATTGGCTTATGTAGATCATACTCACTTTCAGACTAAGAAGATAAGCATTGTTTTCCAGGCAAATGGATTGGAAGGAACGCTTGAGAAAAAGTTGGAACGTTTATGTTCTTACGTTGAAGATGCAATTGATGAAGGATATTCAATTATCTTATTAACAGATTTTGCAATTAGTACTGATCATGCTCCAATTCCATCAATCCTTGCTGCATCTGCAGTGCATCACCACCTAATTCGTATCGGAAAACGTGGTAAGGCCGATATCATTATGGAAGTGGGTGATGTGCGTGAGGTTCATCATTTTGCTACATTGTTAGGATACGGTGTTTCTGCCGTTAATCCATATATGGCAATTGACTCGATCAAGCAAATGGTTGCTGATGGCGCGCTTGGTAAAATTACTCAGGAGAAAGCAATTAGCAATTACATCAAAGCAATTGGTGGTGGATTGTTGAAAATCTTCTCTAAAATGGGAATCTCAACACTTGCATCTTACCAGGGAGCTCAAATTTTTGAGATTCTGGGAATTAATTCAGATGTGGTTGACAAATACTTTACCGGAACAATTAGCCGTATTGAAGGGCTAAACCTGGATGACATTGCCAAAGAAGCAATGGCCAGACATCGTCAAGGGTATCCAACCAGATCTGGTGGTGCAAAAGTATTGGAGCCAGGTGGTGAATATCACTGGAGAAAAGATGGCGAACGCCACTTGTTGAGTCCAAAAGCAATTCAATTATTGCAGGAAGCAACCAGAGAGAATAATTACGATAAATATAAAAAATACTGTCAGGAAGTTGATGATCAGACGAAAGCAGCATTTACATTGCGTGGTTTGATGGATTTTAATTCTGACAGAGATCCAATTTCTATTGATGAAGTTGAACCAGCTGAAAATATCTTGAAGCGTTTTGCGACAGGAGCAATGTCTTTTGGTTCTATTTCGTGGGAAGCTCACACAACCTTGGCAATCGCGATGAACCGCATTGGCTCGAAATCAAACTCGGGAGAAGGTGGTGAGGACCCAATTAGATATACAAAACTGCCAAACGGAGATGATATGTGTTCTGCAACTAAGCAGGTAGCATCAGGTCGTTTTGGAGTAAACAGTTATTACTTAAGCAAGGCCAAAGAGATTCAGATTAAAATGGCTCAGGGAGCAAAACCTGGTGAAGGTGGTCACTTACCTGGTCATAAAGTAAATGGTTGGATTGGTCGTACACGAAACTCCACTCCTGGAGTAGGTTTGATTTCACCACCTCCTCACCATGATATTTATTCAATTGAAGATTTGGCTCAGCTAATTTTCGACTTGAAAAACAGTAATCGTGATGCTAGAATCAATGTGAAACTGGTATCTGAAACTGGTGTTGGTACCGTTGCCGCTGGTGTTTGTAAAGCAAAAGCTGATGCAGTATTAATCTCAGGATATGATGGTGGAACTGGAGCATCTCCTTTAAGTTCTATTAAACACGCTGGTTTGCCTTGGGAGCTTGGTCTTTCAGAAACGCACCAAACGTTGGTTCGCAATAGACTGCGTAACCGGATTGTTGTTCAGTCTGACGGACAAATGAAAACTTCTCGTGACTTAGCTGTTGCAACTTTGTTAGGAGCTGAGGAATGGGGTGTTGCAACTGCTGCATTGGTTGTTGAAGGATGTATCATGATGCGTAAGTGTCATAGCAATACTTGTCCTGTCGGGGTTGCAACTCAAAATGAAGCATTACGTGCTAAGTTTAAAGGTAATCCGGATTGGGTCGTAAATTACTTCGAATTCCTTGTAAATGGTCTTCGCGAAATTATGGCAGAGCTTGGCTTCCGTTCTATCGAAGAAATGGTAGGACAAGCACAATGCTTGAAATTCAAAGATGATGTTTATCATTGGAAATATAAAGGCTTGGATTTAAGCCCAATCTTATATAAAGAAACAGTTGGCGAAGAGCAAGGCCTGTTCTGTAGCAAAGAGCAAAACCACCATATGGAAGAAATTCTGGATTGGAAATTTGTTGAAGCTGCTCAAAAAGCCATCAACGATGGTGAAAAGGTTTACGCCGAATATGAAATAAAGAATATTAACCGCAGTGTGGGTACTGTTCTTTCCCATGAAGTAACCAAGGTGCACAAAGGAGAAGGTTTACCAGACGGAACAATTCATTATAAAATGAACGGTTCTGCAGGGCAATCATTTGGTGCGTTTGTGTGTAAAGGTATCGAATTGGAAGTTGAGGGTGATGCGAATGACTACTTTGGAAAAGGTCTTTCCGGAGGTCACTTGACAATCTATCCTGCTAAAAACGTACAGTTCATTCCAGAGCAAAACATAGTAATTGGTAACGTTAGTTTCTACGGAGCAACTGGTGGAAAAGCGTATATCCGCGGGGTTGCCGGTGAACGTTTCTGTGTTCGTAATTCCGGAGCTGAAGTCGTTGTGGAAGGTATCGGTGATCACGGTTGTGAATATATGACCGGTGGTAAAGCTGTTGTTCTTGGAAAAACAGGACGCAACTTTGGTGCGGGTATGTCGGGAGGTATTGCATATGTGTTGGATACTGAAAATAGTTTCCCAAGTCTTTGCAATATGGAAATGATTGAGCTCGGACGAGTAGAAGATGAAAAAGAGCAGGAAGAATTGAAGGCGATGATTGAAACACATTTGGAGAAAACAGGTTCTTCTGTTGCCGAATATGTTCTTTCTGACTGGAAATATTCAGTAACTAAATTCGTGAAAGTGATTCCAACGGATTACAAACGAATGCTGAATTATATTGATAAAGCCCGCAGCACGGGTAAGTATGATAAAGAAGCTGACATCATTGATGCTGCTTTTGATATGCACATTGCAAACATGTAAAGGAAAGAACATGGGTAAGCTTACAGGATTTTTAGAATATAGAAGAGTCGCCAATCCAACACGTCCGATTGAAGAGCGTTTGAAAGATTGGAACGAAGTATACGTTTTACGTGATAAAGAAACTTGCGAAACGCAAGGCGCCAGATGTATGGATTGTGGTGTGCCTTTTTGCCACCGTGGCGAGATGTTGCACAATGGAGCAACTGGCTGTCCGGTATATAATTTAATTCCTGAATGGAATGACTTGATTTACCGTGGACGCTGGAAAGATGCACTTGATCGCCTACATCATACCAATAACTTCCCTGAATTCACAGGCAGGGTTTGTCCTGCTCCATGTGAAGCCGGATGTGTTCTTGGTATTAATGAGCCTGCAGTTACTATTCACGATAACGAGCGGACAATTATTGATAATGGCTTTGAAAATGGTTGGGTTGTTCCTGAACCACCTGAAAGCAGAACAGGTAAGACTGTTGCTGTTGTTGGGTCTGGACCTGCAGGATTAGCTGCCGCAGCTCAATTAAATAGAGCGGGTCATACAGTAACTGTTTTTGAGCGTGACGATCGCATTGGTGGATTGCTGATGTATGGTATTCCAAATATGAAGTTGGACAAAGGTGTTGTTCAGCGTCGAGTGGATATCCTGGCAGAAGAAGGAATCACCTTCAAAACAAATACTGAAGTTGGAAAAGATATTAGTTCTAAGAAACTTTTAAAAGAGTTTGACGCAGTAGTTTTAGCAAACGGTGCCACTAAACCTCGTGATTTGAACGTGGAAGGCCGTGAGCTAAAAGGTGTTCATTTTGCAATGGAATATCTTTCTGCCAATACAAAAAGTTTACTGGACAGCAAGCTGAAAGATAAAAAATACATTTCTGCAAAAGGTAAAAATGTAATTGTTATCGGTGGTGGTGATACTGGTACTGACTGTGTGGCTACATCGTTAAGACATGGCTGTAATAAAGTTACACAGTTGGAAATTTTACCAAAACCATCTGTTGAGCGTAACAAGGACGTGAACCCTTGGCCAGAATGGCCATCAAACCTTAAAGTTGACTATGGTCAGCATGAGGCTGCATATACGCAGGGAGAAGATCCACGTGTATATTCAATCATGACCAAGAAATTTGAGGGTGACGATAAAGGAAACCTGGTAGCCATTCATACGGTGAATGTTGAGTGGGTGAAAAATGAAGAAGGTCGCATGTTCCCGAAAGAAATTGCCGGAACTGAAAAGAGAACCGAAGCAGAATTGGTATTACTTGCCATGGGTTTCTTAGGACCTGAAGACAAGATTGCCGAAGAACTTGAATTGGAACGCGATGGTCGCTCTAACTTTAAAGCAGAGTATGGCGAATTTAAAACCAGCTTGAAAAAGGTATTTGCTGCCGGTGATGCCCGTCGTGGACAATCATTGGTTGTATGGGCCATCAACGAAGGACGTGCAACAGCACGTGAAGTTGATATGTTCCTGATGGGAGATACGGTTCTTCCATAAGTAAATTGAGAAAATGTAAATCTCTTTAGCATAACACAAACAAATGAGCCCGGTTTATCCGGGCTTTTTCTTTTTTAAAGCACATTGTTGGGTGCAGTGGATTCTATCCGCTGACTAAATCCAAAGTTGGAAACTTCACCACCCGTACCTCTGTTATCGCCCATCCCCATTGAGGAAGCTGATAAGTATTTTTGAAAATATTCTTGGCAGTCGCTTACCCGCTTACCCGCTTAGCCGTTTATCGGCTTAGCGGATATTGCTAGTGCATTCTGCGGTAAAATGGGTATCCCTGCTTGTTATTTCCTCTTTCAGTCTCAAAATTTTGAATCTCTGCGGTGCAGAGAATGAAAAATTTTCAACAGGACTTTAAAAATTGCGGCAGAAATGCCCAAAAATAAGACTGAAACGTGAAAATTGTGGCAGAAATTGAAAAAAGTACAACAGAGCTTAGTCCCAAAAGGTTTTCAGTGGTTTATGAGACAAAAAGGATTTTGCCCCGACCTGAGATTCTCAGAGGCTTCTCGGCGATCAATTCCTCCCTGTGAAATTTTCAACGGTCTCTCCATTGCCATTTTCAATATTCTGAATTTTTTAGAACTGAGGGGCTCCACTCTTTCAAATGGTTATGGTGTAATTATCCTATCCGCTTAGCCGTTTATCGGCTTAGCGGTTATCCCAGCTTATAACCTTTCCAAATTAGCTAATCATAAATATCATTAAAGATCAATTTCGTAAATTAGATGAGTTTTGAAATTGCTAGCACCTAAATTCGTGGAATAATAGCAACTCAAAAAGTGTCACTTAAAATGCTATTTTATTGTATTATAAACATTTTGTGATAAATGCAGGAAATGTAAATGGCACTAATGTGTCGTTCCGAATGCGTTATCCAGTATGATAAGAACCAAATCTACCAATCTAAAAGATTAAAAACAGATATGGATTCCTTCTTTAATCAAACCAGAAGATATGTCAAAAAAATCTGACGAGTTTATTGGAATACTAGCAATATTTGGAATAGTGATTTTCTTTATATTCAAGATACTATCCGCGATTTTTACATTAATTGCTGATAATATTTATGTAATCATTACTGTAATACTCTCTGTCTTGGGTGCGTTTATTGCATTCCTGTTATATTTTGAATTATATTTTAGAAGTAAAAAATTTAAACACATAAAGGGCAGTATTAGAGAATACACAGATAATTGCAACGAATTGAACCATTATATACAAGAATTAAAGGGTTCCTATGTAAACATAGAATCATACAATTATGGCATAGGAGAATTGACTGATAATAGTGCATATAATTTTCAAAGAAAAGAATGGAGCAAGGTCATCCAAAGTAATCAAATACATCATTGTTCTGCTAACGTTTGCAAAAATGCTAGTAACCAACCAATAAAATACCTTTGTAAATATTTTGGTATAAAAAATGATGAAGAGTCACTCTCTAAATTTGAGAAAGTACTAAATGATTTCACATCTGTCGAACAGGGTAAAGATTTATTAAAAAGAGAGAGAAATTCAATTATGAGAAGGATATCGAAATCTATTCCATTTCTAATAAAGAAATTTAGAAATGAACAATTAATTAGAAAATTAGGATTTGAGACAGTTGATATTAGTGAAACATATATTCCAACTTTTACCTTTCAATATGTTTCAGCAGGTGGTAACAGTTCTTCGCGATGTGATATAAAGCTAAATATTGAAAATCTTAATCTTCTGATCAATTACTTAAATGATATAATAAAATGGACGAAAAGTATTGCTGGCCAAAGAGCCTTAATGACTTCTCAACTAAGAGATAAAATCAAAGGAAGAGATAATTACAAATGCTGCTCCTGCGGTTTAGGAATTGAAGATGAACCAAATTTATTATTAGAAATTGACCATAAAATTCCACTGTCTAAAGGAGGGATGACTACATATGACAATCTTCAAACTTTATGTTGGAAATGCAATAGAACAAAAGCAGCAAAAATTTTATAGTAAATAAATATTGTGATACATATTATATCTTGAAGTTGAAAATGAATAATTTAAAAATTACGTTGCTTAACAAATTCTATATAGTAGGCGGGGCTCTTATCGATTCAACAAGTCCCTCTGCCGAGTTTGCCCGTTGTATTTCGGACAGGAACGCTCTTCTAAATCCGCCCAGACAATATTTACCAACTGTTTAGAGTACCTTATTTAAATGAATACAGATAAATTGATTAGGATGAATAAAATATTGATATTTTTGATTTTTAGTTTTGCAATTGCTTGTAATAGCGAACATTGTCCCGAAGGAATTAATAAACTTCCTGAGTATGGAAATCAGAAAAAATGTAAGGAGCAGATAAGATTAGACATTGAATTCCTGGCAAGTTGTGATAAAACTTTTGAAAACAGAGAAATTGCTTCGAAATATCATGCCCAAAGGGCGTGGGATTATTTTTATCGCAACCAGCTTGATACAGCTATGCTGAGATTTAATCAAGCTTGGTTACTTGATAGTCTAAATGCAGGCGTATATTGGGGGTTTGGAAATATTTTAGGAATGCAATCTGATTTTGAAGGTTCAATAAAATATTTAAGAAAATCAATTGAAATTGAACCTGATAATTCGAAGGTTTGGCAATCAATTTCGACAAGTTATGCCCAATTATATTTGAAGACCAAGGATGAAGAATTGCTTCATAAAACAGTGGATTGCTTAAAAAAATCATTGGAACTTGAGCCAAAGAACGCCCAGATACTAGGAAAGCTTACGGGAGCCTATTCTTATTTTGCACAAAAGGATAGCGCATTAAGATATTTAGAAATGACAGATGAAATTGATCCTAAAATGGTTAATCCTGAAATTAGAAGAATATTGACAAATAAGAAATAGCATATGATCACGGCATAAGATATTGCGGATTAAGCAGGTTCCCATGTGCATTTTCAGTTACGATTTCAATTGAGTTGAAATGGTAATCTTTCTGAGTTTCGTCAGCAAAAATATCCCTATAACTTCTCCCTGATTTTTGCTTCCAGCTTAACGATATCGGCGGCGAATTTTCGAATTCCCTCAGCCAGTTTTTCGGTGGCCATGGCATCTTCATTCAACATCCAGCGAAAGGCTTTTTCATCTAGTGAAATTTTCGGTTGATTGTAGTCACCCAAATCGTCTGCCTTCAATTTTTGCTCAAGCGTTCCGTCCATTTCATCCAGCTCTTTCAATAACTTCGGTGAAATGGTTAGCAAATCGCATCCGGCAAGTTCTGTAATTTCTCCGGCTTTGCGGAAGCTGGCACCCATTACTTCTGTTTTATAGCCATACTTCTTGTAATATTTGAAAATTTCGGTCACAGAAGCAACGCCCGGATCTTCACTAACCGGAATATCGTCAACGCTGCGATCCTTCTTGTACCAGTCGTAAATGCGCCCAACAAAAGGCGAAATCAACTGTACCTTGGCTTCGGCACAGGCGATGGTCTGAGCCATACTGAACAGCAAGGTCAGGTTACAGTGAATTCCTTCTTTTTCGAGAATTTCTGCCGCTTTAATGCCTTCCCATGTTGACGCTACTTTTATCAGTATCTTTTCTTTTGGAATACCTTCATCAGCATATAATTTGATCAACTGGCGGGCTTTTGCTAAAGTAGCTTCCGTGTCGAATGACAAACGGGCATCAACTTCGGTAGACACGCGTTTGGGAACAATCTTTAAAATCTCAGTACCGAAATTAACTGACAACTTATCCATACAAATAGTCAGTTTTTCTTCTTTTGATCCCCCTTTTGTTTTAGCATATACAACAGCCTGTTCAATGAGGCGTTGATACTTTTCATCTTCTGTTGCCGCTAAAATAAGTGAGGGGTTGGTGGTTGCATCCCGTGGTTTAAACTCTTTGATTGATTCGAAATCCCCGGTATCCGCAACCACAACGGTCATCGTCTTTAATTGTTCCAGCAAACTCATAATCAGTTGTTTTTAAGTTTGCTTTTATAAACAGTTCAGCTTCAATAGAGTTTAACATGTTCTGTTTTATTCTTTACTGTGATGGTGCAATTTGTAAATGCTTAAGCGCGATTTTTTTTAGTTCGATACAGTTGTTGCTTCAAACTTCCCAAATAAAAACAGTATAAAAATCCAACTCAAGTGAACTTTTGCACTTTAAAAAGGTATCAGATTATAAATAACCAAAGCATTAATCCAAAAAATGTATCGCCATGCCACGAGTCCGAAAAAGTAACCATTTTGTCAATCTAAACTTAAATGTCCGTGGATTGAATCAATCTGCGACCCTGCTGATTAATGAGCGAAGTAACCAGTTAATTCAAAAGGGACAAACAGTTTACAAATTAGGGCTGGGGCAATCGCCTTTTCCCGTACCTAAAAATGTACAGGAAGCTTTGCGTCAGAATGCCCATCAAAAAGATTATTTGCCTGTTCGCGGGTTGATGCCCTTGCGGGAGGCTATTGCTGAATTTAATTATCGGCATGAAGGTACCAAGTGTTCAGCTGAAGATATTATGATAGGGCCAGGATCAAAAGAGCTAATTTTTATTTTGCAACTGGTTTACTACGGTGAATTGATCATTCCGACTCCAAGCTGGGTTTCATACTCTCCACAGGCTCGTATTGCGGGGCGGCATGTTACATGGGTTCCCACAAGTGAGGATAATGATTGGAGACTAAGTCCTGAAAAACTGGATTTAATTTGTCGCAATGATCCTAATAAACCTAGGGTGGTTATCTTGAATTATCCGTCCAATCCTACGGGTTCAACCTATCCGAAAACTCGTTTGAAGAAGCTTGCAGAAGTAGCTCGAAAATATAACCTGATTTTAATCTCTGATGAAATTTATGGATTGTTGGAT
Source organism: Sunxiuqinia sp. A32 (assembly GCF_052690465.1). NCBI lineage: Bacteria > Pseudomonadati > Bacteroidota > Bacteroidia > Marinilabiliales > Prolixibacteraceae > Sunxiuqinia > Sunxiuqinia sp. A32. The sequence goes on along the minus strand of NZ_JBQYLI010000006.1, from coordinate 114,764 downwards.
CATTCCGGTGAGCATGTTTCCATTTCAAGGTTTTATCCTGAGGGTACAATTATCAGTAGCGGGCTGAGTAAATGGGCTGGAGCCGGAGGCTGGAGGTTGGGGACATTCACTTTCCCGAAGGAATTGCGCTGGTTGCAGGATGCTATGGCAATAGTTGCCAGCGAAACCTATACCTCAACGAGTGCGCCTATTCAGTATGCAGCAATTTCGGCATTTCAGGAAAATCCGGAGATTGATCAATATTTAATACATTCAAGAAGAGTATTAAAAGCGTTGGGACAATACATGGCGACCCGCTTGAAAGCGCAAAATGTGACAATGCCGATGCCCAAAGGAGGGTTTTATCTATTCACTAATTTTGAACATTATCGGGAGAAGTTGGCATCAAAAGGTATCCTAACCTCGTTTGAGTTGTGTGAAGCTCTTTTAAAAGATACCGGTGTTGCGATACTTCCTGGAATTGATTTTGGACGACAAACAGAAGAATTAACCTGTAGAATGGCTTATGTGGATTTTGATGGAGAAATGGTTTTGCAAAAAGCTATGGACGAGAATGGCAGTGAACCATTGAGTGAAGATTTTATTAGGCAGAACTGTCCCAAAATGGTTCAGGCAATTGATAATATCGAAGGCTGGCTGAATAACCTTTAGTGTCTGTGTTATGCGCTTAGCCGTTAATCGGCTTAGCGCATGTGTTCGTGCAGTAGTTTGGCATATTATTTTCAAATGTTGTAACTTGATGAAAATTATCCACCCATCTCTTTTATTTTATGAAGTTTGAAGAAGACGCCACTTATCATATTTATAACAGATCAAATGAAGTCGTATTTCAATCGCGAGAAAACTATTTATTTTTCTTAGGTAAGGTTCGGGAATATATGTTGCCCTATTGCAATATAATGGCCTGGTGTTTGATGCCAAATCATTTTCACTTCTTATTACAACCAACAGAAGAGGGTATATTGTTGAGTCAGGAAAAGCATCGTTATCAAATACAAATTTTATCGTTAAAATTGGGTTTGCTTATAAGTTCATATACCCAAGCTTACAATAAAGTGTACAAAAGGAGAGGCAGACTGTTTGCACATCAAACTAAAGCAAAAATGTTAAATGAGGAAAGCATCGTTTCCGTTAGTGATTTTGGGGAGCTTGATTATTCCGCGGTTTGTATGCTCTATATTCACCAAAATCCGGTAGTTGCCGGACTCGTTGATCATCCATCTGCATGGGAGATGTCTTCGTATAATGATTTTACAGGACAACGAAATGGCTCAATGGTCAACAAAGAATTGGCTTTTGAATTGACTCGCTTGAACTCTGATGAATTGAATATTCAATCGAACATTTACTTGGACGAGATCTTAATGAAGAAAATCTTCTAATTATAAGTCCTCACTATATAGGATTGTTTAGCCGCTAAGCCGATTAACGGCTAAGCGGCTGCTACAGCATTTTTTTATTCTTCTCGAATTCCTATGAAATATAAATCAGATCGTTTGAATTTCAATTCATTTAGTTCTTTCTCGGTTTTGGCTTGGTAGATTTCATCAACACGGATATCACCCCAAACGGCTGAAGCTGGATATATCTTAAAATCATCTAAAGCCAAAGAGTCGAGGTAGGTGTCAGCAATAATTACAACTTCAGTTTCCGGCAAAATTTGCGATTGATAAGGCTGCCATGCTTTTAAGTAAAATTCTCCCTTAGTTGCCACCCGAAGTCGTGATGCAGACCGGGTTTTGCCATAAAACTGAATGGCATCTGTATTTTTAATTTTTAATTCTTGAAGCTTTTCCGCAATTTGTTTTCCCTCTCCCGGATAGCTGATCGGCTTAATAACGAAGAATAATCCAAAGAATATACCAGCCATTAATAGGTAGGTGAGAGTCGATTGTTTTAGTAGTATTTCATTGATCCATTTGGTGAAATACCAACTTGAAATTCCTATGCTAATTACAAATACTGCAAAATACCATTTGGGGGCCATGAATAGAATGGCTGATGCAATTCCGGCAATATTCACTAAGATGAAAATTGCATAGGCAATAATTAGGGCAGTTTTGAGTAGACGCTTTGTTCCTTTTTTAGATTGTTGCGACCAAATAAAATATGCCATTACCATCGCCATCACCGGTATCACCGGCACCAGATAACGATAATAAAACTTGGAAACTAAGCTGGCCATTCCAATCATTGCCAAAACCCACAGCACTGAAAATCCCAAAATGGACTTTATTTGTTTGTTTTGGTTTATTTCTGAGTGGCGATAAAACAGGCTTCTCCAGCCAGGTAGCATCAGTGGAAACATGATAAGGATGATCACTAGTACAGAAGAGAAAAAATTAACCGCAATCAGACCAATTTTCTCAGCAACGCGGATACCTACCTGGTCTTCAACAAAGCTGGCAATTGCTTCTGATCCGTGTTGTTGATAAATTGCTACATACCAAAAGCTACCGAGCACCAATCCGATGATCAAAGATGGGAAATGCAAAATTTCTTTCAATCGGAAACGTCGCCATGGATTAACTAATAGAAAGAATAAAGCAACCATGAGGAAAGCAACTGCAGGTAATCCTTTTGTCATCACTGCCATTCCTGCTCCAATGTATATTGCCCACAAGTAGCCGGATTTTTTAATATTGGAAACCAGCAGTCCAATAACTCCCCAAATCATCACTTGTAAGAAAATCAGTAGCAAAAGATCGGTCAATGTTAACGGTGTTGACCGATGTAGTATTGGGGTTGCACCAAGGATTATTACTGAAAGTATGGCTGTTTCTTTATTCTTGAATGCAAGTAATGTTGTTCGGTACGTCAGCCAAAGCACCATCCCCGCAGCCAGCAGAAAAGGAAAGCGGGAACTAAATTCACTAATTCCAAAGATCACATAACTGGAAAGTACCACCCAGTAGGTGAAAATGGGCTTTAAAAAGCGAAATCCTCCATCCGGGTTATGTGGACTCAGGTAGTCTCCATGCTTGAGCATATATATGGCAGCATCAACGTAATGCCTTTCATCAGGCATGTAAAAAATGTAGTTGAGTGAATATGGAGCTAAAAGCAAGATGTATGCAAATATTAGCAACAATGCAAGACTATTATCTTTTATGAATATTTTCAGGTTTTTCATTGTAGGGTGCTATGTGGTTGTTTGATTTGGGTTCTTATGTTTCCAACGTTTATGAGACCAAAGGTAAAACTCAGGCTTATCCTTAATGATTGAATCTATTTTTTTTACATAGGATTTAAGAATGTCATCAGCCGCTACCTTCTTAGGGTTTTCACAGAGTACTTCAAAATGAGTTTCGTATTTCCCCCTGCTTTTCTTTTCAATATGTTGATACAATACCACTTGATTGGTATGCCTTGCCAAATTCTCAGGCCCCGGAAAAAATCCTGCATCCTGATTGAGGAAAGTAGTCCAGAATCGGGTATTTGCTTTTGGACGTTGGTCGGCACAGAGCCAGGTTAGCGTTGGCTCGTTCTTCCTTTGTGATTTCAAAACGGTTTTCAATATTTTCTTGGTTGAGACTAGTTTACTGCCAAAGCGTTTGCGCATATTATTGATGTATGCATCAAATATGAGATTTCGGGCAGGATTATACACCATCAAACATTGATGTTTTAAATATTGCTGTAAAATCGATTGCCATTCCCAATTATTGTAATGCATAGTAAGGACAATCACACTCTTTCCCTGATCAAAATAGCGATTCACCAATTCCGGATTTTTTACGACCATTCTCTCTTTCAGTGTTTTAATGGACATGGTTTTTAACTTAACGGATTCAACCATTATGTCGCCAAGATGATGGTAAAACTTCTTCGCAATCTGTTTAATTTCTTCTTTCGATTTTTCAGGAAATGAATTTTGAAGATTGCTAAATACCACCTTCTTTCTGTAGCCAATGAGGTAGTAGGTTACAAAATAGAGAAAATTGGCTTTCAAATATAGCACTCGAAGTGGCAATAATGCCATCAAATGTAAAAAGAGGGTTCCGATATGACTCCCTATTTTTTTCACAAGTTTTTAAATTCTTTTGGTAGGTATTCAGTAACATCCATTCTTTCGGTCAGGCTAACATCATCAGATCGTTTGTGTTTCCACCTGCGATGTGACCATAGCCAATAATCCGGTTTGTTTTTAATGATCCGTTCCACTACTTCTATATAGGTCATCATAATTGTTTCCGGATCTTCCTTTGCAGGTTCTGAGAATAATTCAATTAGGTCGGAGTGATATTTCCCTCGCCCTGTTTTTTGGAAATAAATAAAAAATATGGGCTGATTCGTTTTGTGGGCAATCTTATCCGGTCCCCTAAAGAATGGTGTTTCCTGGTTTAAAAATGTTGTCCAATATTGTGAGGTTTGAAAAGGAGTTTGATCTGCAGCCAGCCAAAGCATCCCCGGCCGTTCATTCCGGTTGAATTGCATTGCCGTTCGTGCCGAATGATGCACCGGGATTGAAGTTCCTCCAAATCGCTCACGCATTCCAAGAATGAATTTTTCCATTTCCTGGTTATTTCTTACTGGATTAAAAATCATTACCAGTTGATGATGAATATGACGTTGAATACTGGAATTCCACTCCCAATTATTGTAGTGCATTCCCCACAAAATAATACTTTTACCTTGTTTGAAATATTCATTTATTTTATCGAAACCTGTAAAGGTGAGCCGCTTGTCAAGTTCTTTATAACTGATGTGATGCAATTTGATCGATTCCAAACTCAAATCGCATAGATGGTGATAATAATTTTTGGCAATTTGTTCAATTTCTTTTTCATTTTTTTCTGGAAATGCATTGCCAAGATTGGTGTACACGACTTTCTTTCGGTAGCCAATAACATGATAAATAATAAGATAAAAGAAATCAGACAAAATGTAAATTGCCCAAAATGGTAAATGTGAAAAAGCTTTTAAAAAACCGACTACAGCTTTTTGGGATAATTTCTTCATGGCGAATGATTAGATCAATGCAAATTTAATCTTTTTTTAAGAAGTTAAACGATCATTATTCGTTCGAGAAATTGCAACTTACAGAAATAAACTTTGAAATATGAAAAATATGTCCATCTTGTTGGTATTATTGAGCATGGCGATCAGCACGGTTGCCCAGCCTAAGTTTATTGCCCATCGGGGAGCCTCACATTTAGCTCCTGAAAACACGGTTTCGTCAGCAAATCTCGCCTGGCAGTTAGGTGCTGACGCTGTTGAAATTGATGTACATTTATCGAAAGATGGGAAAGTAATGGTTATTCATGATGCCAATACTGAAAAAACAAGCGGAGAAGCATACGAGATAAAAGATACGGAATCATCAGTGTTACGAAAATTAGATGTGGGAAGTTGGAAGGCGGATAAATACAGTGGTGAAAAAATACCGGTCCTTGAAGAAGTGATTGAAACAATCCCGGAAGGAAAAACATTGGTAATTGAAATTAAATGTGGGAGTGAAGTGCTTCCTTCATTAAAAAGTATAATCGATAAAAGTGGTAAATCAGATCGAATTACTTTTATTGGTTTTGGGTGGTCGACTATTTTGGATACAAAAAAAGCGTTTCCAGAAAGTCCTTGTTATTGGCTTTGCAACGATATTTCAGAATTAAATCAGCGCCTGGCAGAAGTTGCTGATAACGGTTTGGAAGGAGTGAATTTATATCACAAAATTATTGATGAGAAGATTATGCAAATGGCTAATGATAATCGTCTGGAAGTTTTGACATGGACGGTAGATGAACCTTCTGAAGCTGAACGGTTGGTTGAACTTGGTGTTGTTGGAATTACAACCAACCGCCCAGCGTGGCTAAAGGGAAAACTTATTCCCTGATTGAATCTAATTCATTTTTTAAGTCTGTTACTTTTTCCTGATTTTCAAGGAACAGGTTATTTTGTTCAACAGAATCAGACTTCATATTATATAATTGGCCCGTTGGTCCATTTTCCTCAGGCTCTATTCTTGCCGGTGGAGTAAAACCTCCTGATCCCAATCCTTCAACATATTTCCATTCACCTTTACGAATGGCAAACATCCCTTGCGACGAATGATGAATTACTGGTGGCCGATTCAGTTCACCTTGATTTAATATGGCTGGTAACAGCGAGTAACTGTCAACGGCTTCTTGTTTAACAGGCTCTTCGATTACCGCTTGAATAGTTGCGAAAATATCGGTAAGACAAATTGTTTCATCAGAATGTGTGCCAGCAGCAATGTTTCCGGGCCATTTAACAACAAAAGGAATGCGGTGTCCACCTTCGTGGATATCAGCTTTCATGCCTCGGCGATACCCATTTGAACGATGGCTGAACTCTTCAATAAATTTGGGTTTCCAGTAGGCGCCATTGTCACTGGTGAAAAATACAAGCGTATTTTCGTCAAGCCCATTTTCTTTGAGAGCCTGCAGAACTTTACCGACTTCATAGTCTACCATTTGTACGTAATCGCCATACTGCCCAACGTTTGATTTACCTTTAAATTCATCAGTTGGCATCCATGGAGTATGAGGTGCATTCATCGGGAAATAGAGGAAGAAAGGCTCTTTTCCGTCTTTTTGCTTATTGATATAATTAACAGCCTTATCGGTAAAGGTTGGCAGAACTTGGTCAAACTCAAACGATGGAGACTTTATTCCCGGGCGCCAAAAGGCTCCAGTTGCTCCAGTGTTTAAATCATTTCCTTCAGTTTGAGCGGTTGGCTCTTCTGCACACAAATTATTTTCAAGATAAAGATATGGCTGAAAATCAAGAGAGGCAGGTAGAATGAATGAATAGTCAAATCCGGCACCCTTAGCTCCTCCTTTGGCTTCGGACATAAAATCAATCTTTTCGTGATCCTTAAAGCCAATTAGTTCCTGGCTGAAATCTTTTCCGGGTTCGCCGGAGATGTAACTTCCATCTTTCAATTTCCAATCTATACCCAGGTGCCATTTTCCAATACATGCGGTTTGGTACCCCTTATTTTTCAGAAATTTCGGGATTGTAAGTTTATCGGCTTCAATTAAACTTGGACTGTATCCCAGAAGTACTCCTTTTTTTATCCGGCTTCGCCAGCAATATTCTCCTGTTAAAATTCCATATCTTGTTGGTGTGCAAACAGAAGAGTTCGAGTGTGCATCACTGAATTGCACACCTTCAGAAATTAGATTGTCTATTTGGGGTGTCTCTAATTTAGAATCCGGATTGAGTGCTTTGATATCACCATATCCCAGATCATCAGCCAGAATAATTACAATGTTTGGCAATGATTTTTGAGTTGTTACAGGTTGGCTGCACGAAAAGAATAGCAGCACTGATGCTGCAACTTGCGTAACTAATAACAGGTTTTTTCTCATAGTAGTAGTTTATTCGATTGGTCGGGCAACAATGATACCCGTAAATGATTTTTTAGCTTGAAGAAAATCTGAAAGTGGTTTGTCGGATACAACAACTCTTTTTAAAGAAGATGAAGCGTGAAGCAAATGAACCCGGTCATTTTTGAATGTTATAATCCCAACATGTGCAACATCCAGTCCTGAAATGTTTGTGGTGATTCCAACAATGTCTCCCTCTTTCAATAAATTTTCATTTTCGGCTATTTCAAATTTTGGTAAATAGCTGAATTCCTGGCTGGATATATTCTCCTCAATTTCTGCAATTAATGGTATGAATTTGGGATTATCGTAAAGCGCAGGATAGCTGTCAGGATGTTTCGACATGAAATTAACTTTGATAGGTAACTCTTTTTTCATAACATCTTTAGGCCGAATTACCAGTCCTTTTTGTTCATTATCTGAAATCCATTCACTAAAGTAGTGCAAGCGTGAACAGTATCCATCAAATTCGCCACTTCGATAACGAATCCGCTTAAGTTCTGAAATGAAACCTTCAATTGTGGTCTGATCGTGTTTTATACATTGAGCAAATGCGAGGCAGTTTTCTGCAAATGTTGTACAGTCAAATTGTCGTAAATTAACAACCATTACTTCAACTTGGCCGGTTTCAAGAGTTTGAGCTACATAAGGAGTTTTCAGGAATGATTTTCCGATTTCAGTAATAAGAATACCAATTGGTAATTCTTTTTTGCTATTGAAATTATTAAATACACTCCTAATTGAAAGGCTATCCTCATAAGTCATGAATAATTCTTTGTTCATGTTTTCCTGAGAATAGCTATTGCTGTAGCTTAAAAGGATGAACAAGCATATATTTAATAATAAGATATATCGTTTCATGATTTCATGAAGTTAAAAAATAAAATGAACATGGAGGTAGGGTAAAACTTTTTTTAAACGGACTATGAATAAAAAAGAACGGATAATTCGTTAGGTTCGAAAAAGGATTTGTAATTTGAGTTAGTGGTTTTAAAAGGTAAAGGCTTTGACAAAGCAGGAATTTAAAATAGTTTTTGATCAGCACTTTGACGATATCCGGGCTTACGTTTATTATCGGTCGGGAGATCGGGATTTGGCGACAGATGTTGCACAAGATGTATTTATGCGACTATGGGAAAAGCAGTTGAAATGGGAAGGCAAAAAGACGTTGGGGTTACTTTACAAAATTGCATCAGACGAGTTCATTAGTAAATATAGAAGGCAAAGACTGGAATTGGATTATCGGAAGGGGATTGAGTTTGGGCAGGATGATGACAGTCCGGATGAACAGTTGCAGTACAATGAAATGAAAGGTAAATATGAGAAAGCTTTAGCTGAATTGTCTGAAAAGCAGCGAATCGTTTTTTTAATGAGCAGAATGGATGGCCTAAAATATCAAGAGATAGCACAACGATTAGGTATTAGTGTAAAGGCGGTGGAGAAAAGAATGAAGGTGGCACTTAGAGACTTAAAATTGAATTTGGGAGTATCATGAAGAAGGAAGAAATAAATAAGCAATCATCTATTACTTGGAAAGACTACGAAAAGCTTTCTGATGTTACCCAAATAGGTTGGAAGGAAAACAAATCAGCTATTTGGGAGGAAATGGAGAGCCGAATGGAAACTTCCAAGCCAGCCACGGTGATTTTCTTTTTTCGTCCAGCTTTTCGTTATGCTGTTGCTGCTTTATTCATATTGTTAGTGGGAATTACAGGCTTGTTGCGTTTCTATTCTCATTCCGTTGAAACTCTTTCCGGTCAGCATTTAACGGTGAGTCTTCCTGATGGATCACAAGTTCAGTTGAATGCTGAATCTACCTTGAAATATTATCCACTTTGGTGGTCAATTGAACGAAAACTTAGCTTTTCTGGTGAAGCCTTCTTTGAAGTTGAAAAAGGAAACAGGTTTGTGGTCAATTCATTTCAGGGACAAACGAAAGTTCTGGGGACGAGTTTTAATATTTACTCGAGGGAAAACGATTATCGTGTTAATTGTCTGACAGGGAAGGTGCAGGTAAAAGCCTCAAATGCCATAGTAATATTAATGCCAAATGATCAGGCAGAGCTAAATGATGCTGGCAGTTTTTACGTTAGACATGAAGTAAAACCTGAAAGTACAATTAGCTGGATTGACAATGAATTCTTCTTTACCTCTGTTCCATTTCCAGAAGTTGTTAAGGAAATTGAACGTCAATATGGGGTGAAAATTCAAGTGCCGCCAACGATGAATAGAAATTATACTGGAAATTTCTCACGGGAAGAACCTATTGAGGATGTATTAGGTTTGCTGAGTCGTTCGTTTGGTGCTAAATTTGTACAAAAACAACAGGGTGAATACCAAATCATACCAAATAATTAGCTGCTTTTTTATGAAGTTGCTATTCATTTTATTGCTGATCTCTTCAAGTGTTGGTTTGCAAGCTCAGTCTGTTTCTGTAAAGGCTGAGCAAAAACCGTTAAATGAAGTTCTAATTGATTTGAGAGATCATTATAATCTTCAATTTTCATTTGATGATTCCAGGCTTTCAACCTATAAAATTACTGCCGATAAAAAATTTAGTACGCCAGAAAAAGCCCTTGATTTTTTATTGACTGATTTACCTCTGGCTTATGAAAGCAGCAGAGGTATTTTTGTTATTTATCCTATTTTCGTAAAACCAAAAGAAAAGCCTGTTTTCCGACTAGCGGGGCAATTTATAGATGCATCAACAGGAGAAGCGCTGCCATATACACATGCACTTGCAAATGATTTTGGAAGTATATCCGACCAAATGGGAAATTTTCAGTTTACCTCAGAGGATAGCCTCTATCATTTACGCGCCTCGCATTTGGGGTATTACTTACTGGACACGTTGTTGACTGCAGGCATCAATCATATTGTGAAATTGAAATCCTTCAATGTCAAGTTAAAGGAAGTACGTGTTGAAGGGAAACAGGTAGTGCGAAATATTCTGGTTGGTGAAACAGCTGGTGGATTTCAGTTAAACCATAAAGTGGCAAATTACTTGCCGGGAAATGGTGACAATTCTGTTTTTAATTTACTTCGACTGCAACCTGGTATTTTAGCCGCTGGAGAACAATCAAATGATCTCATTATTTGGGGAAGTTACGAAGGTCAGAGCCAAGTGCTATTTGATGGGTTCACCTTATTCGGAATGAAGAATTTTAACGATAATATCAGTGCTGTAAATCCATTCATGGCAAAAGATATACAGGTTTTTAAAGGTGGATATGGAGCTGAATATGGAGAACGTGTAGGAGGATTAGTTAATATTACAGGTGTTGACGGCGATAAAGAATCACCTCATGTAAATCTCACCTTGAATAATATGACACTGAATGGTATGTTTAGTTTGCCAATTCAGAAAAAAGCTTCGGTGGTCGTAGCTTTCAGGCAAACATATTATGAACTCTACGATAAAAATGTACTAAGTGTAGCCCGAGGGCGAAATGCTAATACTGGAAATTTGGTGGATCGGTATATTTATCCGGATTATAATTTTCGTGATTTTAATTTAAAATTCTCTGGAAACACAAAAAATGGAGATTCATATCGCATCAGTTGGATGGGGGCAACCGACCGTTTTTCCTATTCTATTGTTAATGAGACACGGCAAACTCGGATAGTTAATGAGCAGGAGGAGCACAATTACCAAACAGGTGGATCTTTCTATTATGGGAAAGGTTGGTCGGATGGATCACAGACTCATTTTACCTTTTCGGCATCGGGAATCGAAACTCAAGTTTCAATCTTGCGTGATGGCTGGCAAGTTCAGCGACCTGGTGGAAATGGACAGGGTGGAGGTGGAATAAATTGGGAAAGTACAGACTCCGACTCAAAGAATCAGGTTGGAGAGTTGGCATTAAAAATTGACCACCAATTGGCATTGACTGATCGAAACCAATTAAAATTTGGAGCGAATTATTTTTATGATCGAATTCAATCAGGAGAAGATTCTTTTCAAGTAAATGTTTTTAATCAGGAACTGACCGATACCCGAGTAAGTGGATTTATTCAGGATCGATGGTCTATCCTTCCCGAAATTCAACTGATTGCCGGATTGAGAGGAAATTATTTAGTTGGATTATCGAAGACTTCTATTCAGCCACGTTTGTCTGCAAAGATTCGATTTACTGATCATTTAAAGTTGACCGGTGCATGGGGGCTTTATAATCAATTTTTGGTTAGAAGTTCTGTTGTTGACGAATTTGGTGATTATCGATATTTCTGGACAATTAGTGATGGAGATCAGGTTCCTGTTCAGGAATCCAGACATTTCGTTGTTGGTTTAAATTATAATAAAAATGATTTTACGGTTAGTGTGGAAGGATATGATAAACGCACTGAAGGCTTGACCAGGTATAGACAAAATCAACGTTTTCAGGATGTTTATATCGGTCAGAGCAAAAGTAAAGGCTTGGATTTTTTCATCAAGAAAGAATATAAAGGGCACTCTGCCTGGGTTAGTTATTCACTTAGTGAAACCTTGGAGAAATTCCCCTATTTTATTCTTGATAAATATAGACGGGCACTGCACGACCAACGTCATGAAGTGAAGTTTGCGACCATATTAAATTTGAAACCCTTTTTCTTTTCAATGAATTATGTATATGGATCTGGATTCCCTGATTTACGAAATTTACAGGCTGGTGGTGATCTTGAAAAACCATATAATCGATTTGATGTGGCATTGATTTATCAATTGACAACAAAAAAAGTATTGCTTGAAGCTGGTATCTCTATTTTGAATGTTTTTAATTATGAGAACATCAAGTATGCCAACTTTATACAAATTCCAGATGACCAGGATGTAACTGTAAATTACCATGCCGAAGCTGTTCCTTTTACACCTGCGATGTTTATTAATTTCTCATTTTAGTATCTGTTTTTATAAGTTGTATAATTTTAATTGCGTCATTTTGGAGTTTTAATGTGCATATAATCACGTGCTTGTGCGTTTGTTCTTGTTCTGATTAAAATTTTACAATACAAAAGGTAGGGTAGAATGTGTTGAGTTCGGTTCACTCATGAAATCAATCAATTTATCAAATTAAATAGAAAATAGAATGAAAAGTTTAGTTAGAACATTAGCAGCATTGACGATGATTCTGGCCATAATGGTTGGATCAGCGATGGCACAAACAGAGGAACCAATTCAGCAAAGGAAAGGGGAAAGAAATCGGCTTCAACTAACTGATGAGCAATTGGGAATTCTGGAACAAAACAGAGTTGAGAATCAAGAAAGACGGGAAGCATTTACCGCTACTTTTACGGAAGAACAATTGGCTATTCTGGAAAATACTGAAATGACCCGTGAGGAGAAAAGGGAAGCACTTCATGCTACCTTTACGGAAGAACAATTAGCTATGTGGGAAGAAAATCAAGCATTAAGAGAAGAACAACGAGAAACTTTTCGTGCAACAATGAGTAATTCTCAAATGCGTAAGCTTCAAAAAGGAATGAATGGTGAAACTGCAGGAAAAGGCCAGTTTATGGGTGGCCGTGCCGCGAATCAGCCTATGAGCGAGGCGATCAGAGGTTCATTAACCGAAGAGCAATTAGCAATCCTACAGAATACTGAAATGACCCGTGCACAAAGACGTGAAGCATTTCATGCGTCTTTGTCTGAAGAACAATTAACCTTAATGGAGCAAGCACGTGAAACTCGTCAGGAACAACGTCAGGAATTCAAAGGAAATTTGACTGACGAACAAGTTGAAACCTTGAGACAACGCGCAAGACAGGGTCAAAAAGGGGGAAACTAGCCCAATGCATTATTCTTTCTAATCTGCCAGTTTCCAGCTGGCAGATTTTCTTTATCTAATAATCTATTCATCATATCGGAATGAAAAAGTTTTTATTGTCATTTATATTCTTGTTTTCAATTGGTAGTATTTTGGCTCAGAAAGATGTTATTCTGGAGATTCAGGAAAATCGCCTTGATTCGCTGGTGGAGTCTGTGCTATTTGATGATTTTTATTCAGATCTATTTGCAGAGGATTACAGTACGCAATTTTTGTATTGGAGAGCCAATTATGATGCGAAAACTTTTTATGCCGGCCGTGAAATAGGTATTGATCAATATAATTTATCCAGTCAGCTTTTTTATTTACACACAAAAGGTTTTTATGCTGGGGTTTCCGGAGCGTGGTATAGTGACCTGGATCCAAATTATAGAACAACTGTGCTCACATTGGGATATGGAAAGGGATTGAAAAAAATAAAATTTTTAAGGTATAGAGCATCTTATGATTTGTTTTTTTACAACAACCAAGATCCCGACTATGAACCCATTTATACAAGCAGCCTAAATGTTGGAACGACCTTGAAAAGTAAAATTGTAAGTACACGTTTTGATGCTTCATTTTTGTTAGGAAAAGAATTTGGAACTCAACTTTCATGGGATATCTATAGTAAAATCAACTTGTTAAAATTCGGAAGATTAAATAAGCTGCGTATAGAGCCGGAAGTATCGTTCACTTATGGGTCCGAAACAGTTGAATATGATTTGTCTGCGTATTTACTTGATCAATATCCGGATTTGACTGATACCTATTATTATGAAGATGTTTTTGGAATGTTGAACACTAGTATTGAAGTTCCCTTAAATCTTTCTCTCAAAAATTTTGACATCGAATTTTCATGGAAAAAGAATTTTCCTCATTCGATGGATTATACCATTGAATACCCGAATACATCCTTTTTTAGTTTCTCAATTGGCTATCTTTTCAACTTGTGATCAGCAGAAAATCTTATTATTTCCAATGAGGGCTTGAACGCATCCTTAAATTGGTTATTTTTGCAGCTTCAACGAAAAGCAAAAAGTTATGGCTCAAAAACCATCAATTCCTAAAGGTACTCGCGATTTTTCTCCTACAGAAATGGCAAGGAGAAATTATATTTTCGACACAGTTAAGGCAGTTTTTCAAACCTACGGATTTCAACCTATTGAAACTCCGGCAATGGAAAACTTATCTACTTTGATGGGAAAATATGGAGAAGAAGGTGATAAGTTGCTTTTTAAGATATTGAACTCCGGTGATTTTATTTCAAAGGTTGATGAGGGTGAGTTGCAAAAAAGAAACAGCATCAGCCTGACGAATAAAATTTCAGAAAAGGGGTTGCGGTATGATTTGACAGTTCCTTTCGCTCGTTTTGTGGTTCAACATCGAAATGATATTTCGTTTCCGTTTAAACGATATCAAATTCAACCTGTGTGGCGTGCCGATCGGCCGCAGAAAGGGCGTTACCGTGAATTTTATCAGTGTGATGTTGATATTATTGGAAGTGATTCTTTGTTGAATGAGTTGGAATTGGTTCAAATAATCAGCGATGTCTTCGATATATTAAATATCAATACAACGGTTAAAATCAATAATCGTAAAATTTTAGCCGGTATTGCCGAAACTATTGGTGAGTTAGATCGAATTGTTGATATTACGGTTGCTATTGATAAACTCGATAAAATTGGTCTGGAAAAAGTTAATCAGGAATTACTGGATAAGGGAATTTCTGAAGAAGCCGTTTCGAAATTGCAACCGATTTTAAAATTGAGTGGCGATAATTCTGAAAAGCTTGATCAAATTGAGAAGGTGATTTCAGAATCTGAAATTGGTATAAAAGGAATTGAAGAAGTTCGCAAGCTATTTGCATACCTTGATGGTTTTGAGTTAAATATTATTGTTGAACTTGATTTAACCTTGGCTCGCGGCCTGAATTATTATACTGGTGCTATTTTTGAAGTTAAAGCCAACGATGTTCAGATTGGCAGTATCTGTGGTGGAGGTAGGTATGATGACCTAACCGGAATCTTTGGAATGCCTGATGTTTCAGGAGTTGGGATTTCGTTTGGTGCCGATCGTATTTATGATGTGTTGACCCAATTGGAACTTTTTCCGGACGAAGCAATTACTTCAACAAAAGTGTTGTTTGTGAATTTCGGAGAAAAGGAAGAAGCTTTCTGTTTACCTATACTTTCAAAATTAAGACAAGCGGGGGTGAATGCTGAAATTTATCCTGAAAATGCCAAGATGAAAAAGCAAATGACCTGGGCAGATCGTAAACAAGTCGCTTACGTTGCTATGGTAGGAGAGCAGGAGATGGAACAGGGAAAGGTAAATCTTAAAGAAATGAAGTCGGGTAATCAAGAATTGGTAACACCGGAAGAACTGATAAAAATCCTTTCTGTATAAGCTTTAATTGCCGTACTTGCTAGTATGTGGCAGGTACTTATCCATTCATATAAAAAGGACGACCGTCCGATAAAACTACTGGGAAGCGATACTCGTTTTCCATGATGCTTCATTTTGAATAAAATCGACATTGTTAAAAACAACTGTCATCCGTTTCTATTCGTATTCAATATTTTATTCAAATAACTTACAAATGATGAAGCAAAAGAATCACTGTATCACTCCGAAACCTATAACTTTCGAATTGATTGAAGAAATTTTAGAGGAAAAAAGAAAGCTGGTTTTATCAGAAGAGTCTATTCTGTTAATCAATAAATCAAAGCAATACCTCGATCAAAAACTTTCAGAAAGTGAAGACCCCATTTATGGCATAAATACCGGGTTTGGAGCACTTTGTGATCGCGAAATATCAAAATCTGACTTGAGTAAGTTGCAGGAAAATCTGGTAGTTTCGCATGCGTGCAATATTGGTGATGAAATTCCTTCGAATGTGGTGAGGATTATGTTGTTGTTAAAGGCACATGCATTGGCCAAAGGTAATTCAGCCGTTCAGTTAATCACTGTTCAACGAATTATTGATCTGTTTAACGAAGATATTCTACCAGAAGTTTTTGAGCAAGGATCGCTTGGTGCGAGCGGTGATTTAGCGCCACTGGCTATGTTGTTTTTACCGCTTCTTGGGTTGGGGACTGTAAATTATAAAGGAAAGAAGGTTTCGGCACAGAAGGTTCTGAAAGAAAAGAAATGGGAGCCAATTCGTTTAGAGGCCAAAGAAGGTTTAGCTCTTCTGAATGGAACTCAATTTATGAGTTCGCATGGGGTTTATACATTGCTAAAGTCTTTTAAAATTGTAAAATATTCGGATATTATTGGTGCGCTTTCATTGGACTGTTATGATGGATTAATTGAGCCTTTCATGGCGCAAGTGCAAGAAATCCGGCCTCATAAAGGACAAATTGAGACTGCGCGGAACTTTAGGCATATTCTTGATGGGAGCGAAATAATTGGACGAGAAAAGTTGCATGTGCAAGATCCATATTCATTTCGCTGCATTCCTCAAGTTCATGGAGCAGTAAAAGATGCAGTGGATTATATTGCTGGTGTTGTTGAAACTGAAATTAATTCGGTAACTGATAATCCAACTGTTTTTCCCGATGACGATTTAATTATTTCTGGCGGAAATTTTCATGGAGAACCATTGGCTCTAACACTTGATTATTTGGCAATAGCTTTGGCAGAATTAGCCAGTATTTCAGAAAGACGCACTTATCGCTTGATTTCTGGCGAGCGTAATTTGCCTGAATTTTTGGTTGCTAATCAAGGCCTGAATTCAGGTTTTATGATTCCCCAATATGCTGCAGCATCCATTGTTAGTCAGAATAAGCAGTTGTGCACACCGGCTTCGGTAGATTCAATTCCATCATCCAATGAGCAGGAAGATCATGTGAGTATGGGGGGGAATGCCGCTACAAAAGCTTTGAAAGTGGCGAATAATGTTTTGAAAGTGTTGGCCATTGAGCTTTACAATGCCACGCAGGCGTTAGAGTTTAGGAGACCTGCAAAAACTTCTCCTTACCTCGAGGAATTTGTAAAGGAATATCGAACTGTTGTGAAATTTGTTGAGGAAGATACCTTGATGTATGAGGGGATCAATGATACAGTTGGTTTTCTGGACCGCGGAAAGTTTATACAATAAAAAAAAGGCAGCTAAATCTGCCTCTTAATTTATCTAGGTTCACCGTTTTTTCTTTCCTTTCTAAATTCCTGTAACAAATGGGATCGAAAGTCATTTTCAACATCGTAAAACCGGACTACTTTTTCCGCAGGTAAAACATTGAAGAATTTTTTATTGTACTCTTTCATTATATCTGCTTCTTTCTGAAATAAGTTAATAAAATCATTTGAAATCGCTTTTAGTTCAGAATCCGTCAATCCCTCAGTCTTATCCATGGTTTCGTGTTCCATGTGTCTGCGCTTCATGTGTATTTCAAAGCGTTTCTCTTCAAATTCGTTATAGATTGGCCAAAAATCTTGAGCTTCCTTCGGCGTTAGTGAAAGTTTATTTGTTAGAAAAGCAATCTTCTCTGCTCTGATTTTTTGCATCCATTCGTCATCAATCTTCATTTCTCGTTGAGCAAGGACATAGTTTGAAGCTGTTATTGTTAAAGCAAGAAATAAAATAATTTTTTTCATTTCATTAAATTTTAAACTTTCAGTTTTTTAATTCCGCAAAGATTTCTGTCTCATTCATTGCAATCGTAAGATAGTCAAGAACTTCTTCTTCACTTACTTCGTTATTTATTTGTTCTTCTTTATCTCCAAAAATTTCGTATATCGAATGTTCTGAAATAGAAAGATAAGAGAATATTAGGTCATCCTCTGATGTGTTTATCGCTTCGTTGTAATTAGAAATTTCCTTCTTGGCCAGGTAATCTGGGAGGAATCTGTTTAATGGGTAATACACTAAAAGAAAAACCAATGCAAAGCTTGCAGCCATAGATAATACAGGCTTTAGTATTCGAATCACTTGCTGTTTCTTTGATAAAGTAAGATTTTCGGCATCAATTCTTGCTTCAATCTTGTCTTGCAAGGTTTCGAAATAATTTTCAGGAACCTCAAACGGATTTTTTTTAGGAATTCCTGAAAGTGGTGATTCTATGTTTTTTTGTTCGTTCATTTTAAACTTTCCCTTTTGACTTTTTAAATGTATAAAAGTTTAACCGAGGTGTGAAATTACTTTTCTTATGTCTCTGATTTTAAATATTCTTCAATTTTTTTAACTGCATGATGATAAGACGCTTTAAGTGCTCCTTCTGACGTTTCGAGAATTTTTTCCATGTCCTGATACTTCATTTCATCGAAATACTTCATGTTAAAAACCAATCGTTGTTTGGTTGGAAGTAAGGCGATTGCCTTTTGCAGTTTCATCTGGATTTCATCTCCATCCAGATACGTGTCAGTCACCAGGTTCTCCAATAAATAGTCTTTAATTTCATCCATCCCGCCCATTGATTTTCTTTTCCTCTGTTCCAGAAAACTTAAAGATTCATTGGTTGCAATTCGATACAGCCATGTATAAATACCCGATTCGGCTCTGAAATTATGAATTCCTTTCCATGCTTTCACAAAAGTGTTTTGAAGGATGTCGTCGCTATCGTCATGATTCAGAACAATTTTACGAATGTGCCAATACAATCGCTCTTGATAAGTTGATACCAGCGTTCCGAAAGCATTCCTTTTTGTGCTTTCGTTTTGAAGTTCTTCAATCAATTGCTGGTCATTGCTCATTCTGCCTTATAAACGTTTATACTAGAGATTGTTTTTGCTCGGAATAGTTTAATTCCTTTTGCAAAATTAATTAGAACTATTCAATTCTAAATTTAAGTCCTTCATTTTTTAATCGTTCGTAAACGTTAATATCAAACTTGTAAAGTTTTGCAGCACGGTGAGATACGTTTTGTTGTTTTTGACCTGTGTCGATGAGCAAACCCATATTATTTATCTTTTTTCGAAAATTTCGGGTGTCCATTTTTTTATCCAAAATCACTTCATACAAAGTCTGAATTTGGGTTAAGGTGAACTTTTCGGGGAGCAAGTGAAATCCGATGGGATGGTATCTGACTTCTTTTCTGAGATTTTCCAATGCGTTTTGGACGATATCACGATGATCAAAATTCAATTTTGGAAGATTGTCCAGTGTAAACCATTTTAACTCATTGGTGATTATTGATTTCTTGAGTTGATGGTTAGCTGGATTAATCAACGCATAATAGGCGACAGTTACAACCCGGTAATGAGGTACTCGTGTTTTTTGACCAAAGCAGTGAAATTGCTTCAGAAATACATCCGACATTCCTGTTATTTCATTTAAGAAATCAGATGCAAATTGATCTAAATCCATTTCTGCTGGCAAATGGGCACCAAATATGCTCCATGAATTTTTATCAACCAAGGCCGGGTGATCTCTGTATAAATCTTTGAGCTCATCGTAGTCGGGCATGGATTCTAGTTGTTCTTTCAGAAAAGCTGCGTTATGTTGTGTGAGCAAAACTTTTATATTGTTTCCATCGAATCCAAAAATTACACAATCGATTGACAGGTTTTTTATAATCATTTATTTGGTATTAGGTGTAATAGACACGTTTGTCGTATAAAGATGCAAATTGTTTATTAAATTAATTTACAGCTTTGCTTCGTGTATCCAAAAATAGCTAAAAAGCATTAACTTTGCCGCTCAATTTTTAAGAAGATAAAAATGGCTTTAAAGTGCGGGATTGTGGGATTGCCAAATGTTGGTAAATCAACATTGTTTAATTGTTTGTCTAATGCGAAGGCGCAGTCGGCAAATTTTCCTTTTTGTACAATTGAACCAAACGTTGGTGTGATAACTGTTCCTGACGATCGGTTAATCAAATTGGAAGAACTGGTGAATCCACAACGAGTAGTGCCTACTACTGTGGAGATTGTTGATATAGCCGGTTTGGTTCGCGGTGCAAGTAAAGGTGAAGGATTAGGGAATAAATTCCTTGGAAATATTCGGGAAACAGATGCAATAATCCATGTTTTGCGTTGCTTCGAGAATGAGAATATTACTCATGTTGATACAACAATTGATCCGGTTCGGGATAAAGAAACGATTGATATTGAGTTGCAATTGAAAGATTTGGAGACCGTTGAAGCCCGGATTGCGAAAGTTGAGAAGATGGCTAAAACGGGAAATGATCTGGAAGCAAAAAGATTGTTTAAGGTATTATCGATTTACAAAGAAGCATTGTTGCAAGGGAAATCGGCTAGAACTGTTGAAGTGGATGATAGTGATAGTAAGCTGGCGAAAGATTTACAGTTGCTTACAAATAAGCCAATTCTTTATATCTGTAATGTTGATGAACCTTCGGTGGTGAGTGGTAATGCGTTTGTGGATGCCGTTAAGGAGGCTATCAAGAATGAAAATGCTGAAATGCTTATGATTGCGGCTGCTACGGAAGCTGACATTGCGGAACTCGAGGACTTTGATGAAAGACAAATGTTCTTGGAAGATTTAGGACTTCAGGAATCAGGAGTTAACAAATTGATTAAGTCTGCTTATAAATTGTTGCAATTAGAAACCTATTTTACCGCAGGAGTTAAAGAAGTAAGAGCCTGGACATATAAAAAGGGATTTAAAGCACCGCAGGCTGCCGGAGTAATTCATAGTGATTTTGAAAAGGGTTTCATTCGGGCAGAAGTTATTAAATACAATGATTTTATCTCGTTAGGATCTGAACAGGCATGTAAGGAAGCTGGGAAAATGGCCATAGAGGGGAAAGAATATGTTGTTCAGGATGGTGATATCATGCATTTCAGATTTAATGTTTAAGTTATTTTATAAAGATTATAAAATGAAAGACAGTCTTTTGACTGTCTTTTTTTGTATTTTTTATTTTTTTGAGTGCATTGATTGGTCTTTAGGGGGTGTGTTGAAAATATTTGATTTATTTTCGGATGAGGGTGGATTTTTTTAATGTTGTTTGTTTTTATTATATGTTTTTTGAGCGGAATTTGTCTTTTTTAAGGGGGTGATTAAATATTTATTGAATTTCAAATTGAAAATAAATAGTCAATAATATGGTTTATTTGTCAATTTTATCTGAATTTAATTAGAAAAATGTCAGTTTGTGTTTTTAAAATAAAACAAAACGATTATTTTTGAGCCCTTGATAGTTATGAAGACTAGAAATAGATATTTAAAATATTCAATATGTGTGGATTTGTTGGTGCTTTCGATTTGAAGGTTGATTCTCAAGATTTGAGGCTACAAGTTTTAAAGATGTCCAAAAGGGTACGTCATCGTGGACCGGATTGGTCGGGTGTTTATTGTGGTGAAAAAGCAATTCTTTCTCATGAAAGATTATCTATTGTCGACCCTGAATCAGGAGGTCAGCCATTGTATAGCAAAGATGGAAATCTGATTTTAGCAGTAAATGGTGAAATTTATAATCATACCGAAATTCGTAAAAAATATGAAGATTCTTACGAGTTTCAGACAGGATCTGACTGTGAAGTAATTTTAGCCTTGTACAAAGATAAGGGAGTTGATTTTCTGGAAGACTTGAATGGAATCTTTGCTTTTGCTATTTACGATCAGGAAAAGGATGAGTATTTGATCGCTCGTGATCACATTGGTATCATTCCTTTGTATATGGGATGGGATGAGCACGGTAACTTCTATGTCGCTTCAGAATTGAAAGCATTGGAGGGGTATTGTAAAACAATCAAAGAATTTCCTCCGGCACATTATATGTCTAGCAAAGACGGTGAATTGAAACGTTGGTGGAACCGTGACTGGATGGATTATGAAAATGTAAAAAACAATACCACCAGCATTGACGATTTGAAAAAGGCAATGGAAGATGCAGTTCATCGTCAACTGATGTCAGATGTACCATACGGAGTGCTTCTTTCAGGAGGTTTGGATTCGTCTATTACTTCTGCATTGGCTAAAAAATTCTCAAACAAGAGAGTCGAGGATGGAGACGAGAGAGATGCTTGGTGGCCGCAGTTACACTCATTCGTTATTGGTTTGGAAGGTTCTCCGGATTTAGCTGCAGCACGTAAAGTTGCAGATCATATTGGTTCGGTTCACCACGAAATTCACTATACTATTCAAGAAGGGTTAGATGCTATTCGTGATGTAATTTACCATATTGAGACTTACGATGTAACAACGATTCGTGCTTCCACTCCAATGTATATGTTGGCGCGTGTTATCAAATCAATGGGAATTAAAATGGTATTGACAGGAGAAGGAGCAGATGAGATTTTTGGAGGATACCTTTATTTCCACAAAGCACCGAATGCTGAAGAATTCCACAATGAGACATTGAGAAAAATTAGTAAATTGAATCTTTATGATTGTTTGCGTGCAAATAAATCTCTTGCTGCATGGGGAGTTGAAGGACGTGTGCCTTTCCTTGATAAAGAATTCATTGATGTAGCAATGCGGATTAATCCGGAAGATAAAATGGCAAAGGATGGAAAAATCGAGAAATGGGTTGTTCGCAAAGCCTTTGAAGATATTTTACCTGAAAGTGTAACATGGCGTCAGAAAGAACAATTTTCGGATGGCGTTGGATATGGATGGATTGATACATTGAAGCAGGTTGCAAGTGACCAGGTGACTGATGAAATGATGGATAACGCAAAATTCCGTTTTCCAATTAATACTCCAAGATCAAAAGAGGAGTATCATTATCGTTCAATTTTTGCAGAGCATTTTCCATCAGACACTGCAGCGTCTTGTGTGCCATCGGTACCATCTATTGCGTGTAGTACTGCCGAAGCTCTTGCTTGGGATGAGTCTTTCCAAAATAATGCGGATCCTTCTGGAAGGTCTGTTGGAGCGGTTCATGATCATAGCTACGATAAAGGGAAAAAATAAATCAAAACCACACAATATAAAAAGGACGGGGAGTTATGCTTTTCGTCCTTTTTCCGTTTCATGAGTTGATAGATTAAAACAGGTGTTTGTTTGTAAATTGGTTGTTTGATAGATTTTTGCTAAAAAATATCTACATTAGCAGTCAAACCTATTTAAACTAACTACTTATGAAGCCTGTGTCATCTCTCCACGCCCGACAGTTTTTCATTACAATTCTTCGTGTTGCAATTGGTTGGCATTTCCTATTTGAAGGAGTTTCAAAGTTGTTTGCCGAAGATTGGACAGCTTATAATTTTCTCATTAATTCCAATAGTTTTATTTCCATCTTTTATCATTGGCTCGCATCTTCGTCTTTTTTGATCCAAGTTGTTGATTTGTTAAATATCTATGGATTGATTCTGATCGGTCTTGGTTTGTTTCTAGGCGTATTTATCCGATATGCGTCGATAGCAGGTATTGTATTGCTTTCTATGTATTATTTTGCTTACCCACCATTTGGAGCATCCCTGGTAATGCAGACCGAAGGCAGTGTATATATTGTCAATAGAATATTTATAGAAGCTGTCGTGTTGGTTTTCTTTCTTTTCTTAAAAGAAAGAGGATATGGGGTGGATCGTTTCATCTCTTATTTGAGAAAGTCAAAGGAGAAAAAAGATGAGCAGCCTATTAGCGAAGTTAATACAAGGCGAGAGGCTTTAAAAAACCTGGCAACTTTGCCAATACTTGGAGTTGTGGGAGTAAGCGCATTCCAAAGTCAGAAAAAGTATAGTGTGGATGTAATGTCTGGTGCAACTATTCAAGTAAAGCAAAGTGCTCTTAGTGAATTGAAAGGCGAATTGCCTAAAGGGAAAATTGGAAGTCATTCCATAAGCCGGCTGGTACTTGGTGGAAATTTAATAGGTGGTTGGGCTCATTCTCGAGATTTAATTTATGTTCCCTCTTTGTTTAAGGCTTATAACACGGAAAAGAAAGTTTATGAAACTTTAATGCTGGCGGAAAGTGCCGGAATTGATACCATCAATATTGGTTTTCCGTCGAATCCATTAATTCGAAAGTATAAACAGATGACCGGAAGTAAAATAAAGGTCATTTCGCAAGTTGCTCCCGAAATGGATAAAAATGATTATTTCGTCAATATTAATAAGGCGATTGATTATGGTGTTGATATTGTGCAGGTGCAAGGCAATTGGTGTGATTGGTTGGTTCGTGATGGGAAGTTTGATGTGATTGAAAAGATGTTGGATAAAATTCGCACTCAGGGATATACCGCAGGATTGGCATCGCATACAGTAGATTCGCTAATTGCTTGTGAAGAACAAGGAATTATCCCTGATTATTATATGAAAACGATGCATCATGATCAATATTGGTCTGCTCATCCCATGGAAAACCGGGTGCCTTTTGAAGTCGATGGAACGAATTATTTGGATCATAATAAATTTCACAATAATATATTTTGTCTTTTCCCTGATCGGACCATTGAATTTGTAAATCGGGCAAAAGTTCCTGTTATGGGATTTAAGGTGTTAGCGGCAGGAGCTATCGAGCCCGAGGATGGATTTAAGTGGGCCTTTGAAAATGGTGCAGATTTTATTTGTGTTGGAATGTTTGATTTTCAGCTGGTAAACGATGTAAATATTGCCATTGATACGTTGAAAAATCTATCCGGCAGGGAACGGGAGTGGTACGGATAGTTGAATTCCTCTAACAAAGTTTTGGATTTTACTTTTCAGTGAAAAGGTGAACAAATCCATGAGCCCACCGTTTTCGGTCATCACGGCCAACGGCTTCAGCTACATAGTAGTAAACTCCTGGACTCGCTTTTCGTCCTCCAATGTTGCCATCCCATGCTGATTCTTCCATCGTGATTTCAAATCCCGGAACATTATTATTTTCGTAGAAATGCACTTTTTTACCCCAGCGATTAAAAATGCTGATTTTAATTTTCTTGATTGACCAGTACTTCACAATAAACTGATCGTTACTTCCGTCACCATTTGGTGTAAACACATTTGGAGCTTCAATAAAGGAAGTATCTGCCACAATAAAACCTTCCAGGTAAAATGTGTCTGTACAGGTGTAGAATTCGGAATTTTTCGTAGTGACAAGCTTCACGTCATACGTTCCAGATTCGTTATAAATATATGTTGGACTTTCGTCTATCGCATTATCCATGATGCTATCAGAAACTGTCCCGGTTTCTTCGGCTTCCTTTTTAATGTCAATCAAATCACGAAAGAAAAACCATTCATACTCATCAGCATTCTCTGATTCATTGATAAAGCTCACCTCAAGCGGTGTTTCACCTTCCATGGGGGACGCGGTGAATTTGGCCTCTGTAACAATTGAATTATAAGTGATTGTATCAGATCCACTGCAATTAAAACGGTCATAGGCAGTGAGTATATATTCTGTTTCTCTTGGCGGAGGATTGTATAGCTGTGGGGCAATGATAACTGAAATGTTTGCTCCATCAGCTTCCCATCTTACTTTGACGTCTTTAAAAAGCTCAATTGCATTTCCATTTGAAAGATCATAATAGGAGAAACTAGCTTGATCAAAAGATCCATCCAGTTGAAGGTAGTCGCAATTTGATTCTGCGATATTCGCAGTTACGGTATACCAGTTGTTAAATACCCATGCTGTGTAAGTTTCTGTTGAGGTGCCTGAAGTTACATTCACCCGGTATCCACCATCTTCCAGATTGTCAATTGTTGAAGATGTTGTACCGTTATTATCGTTTCGGAAAGCTGTAAAAGTTCCGGATGTATTGTCGTATTTTAACCATTCGTAATTGGCCCCGGCTCCTGATGAAAAACTTGCTGTTAGATTCGCATTGGTATCTCCTTCGTTGCCGCAAAAAATATAAATTGAATCTTGGGTTCCAGAGGTGTAATCTGTAACAACTGATGTGTCAGCGTTTGCTGTAATTTGTGCTTTTGAGCCAATGGCGATTAGGGTAAAAAGAAAAATTAAAATGCTATTTTTGATTCGTGGGTTCATTATCGTATTTCAACTTGTATTATTCAACAATACAATGTTAACGCTAAAAATTGAATTATCTTTTACGGGCTTCGATTTTTTTCCTGAAGAACATTGTTGAAAACTACCTAATCCCATGTTTCGTGAAAGTAAAAAATAGGTTATACTTTTGAAGCTCATTTCGAAAAAGATATGTGATGGTGAATTATTTGGATGAATTGAATGGATCACAAAGAAAGGCAGTTGAGACAATTGACGGTCCTTCGTTGGTTATTGCTGGTGCAGGATCCGGGAAAACACGCGTGCTTACCTATCGAATTGCTCATTTGATAAAGAAGGGGGCAAAACCTGGCAGTATTTTAGCACTTACGTTTACAAACAAGGCTGCGAAGGAAATGAAAGAGCGTATTGCGAAGATTGTTGGTGCAAACGTTGCCCGGTATTTGTGGATGGGTACTTTTCACTCCATATTTGCTCGGATTTTGCGGACAGAAGCTGAGATTATCGGGTTCCCATCCAATTTCACAATTTATGACTCAGCAGATTCAAAAAGCTTAATAAAAACCATCATTAAAGATTTTCAGCTGGATGATAAAACCTACAAGCCCAACGTTGTTTCTGGTAGGATTTCCTCAGCAAAAAATAGCTTGATTCTTCCGGTTGCCTACCAAAATAATGCCCAGGTTCGCGAGTATGATATGAGTATTCGAATGCCTCGTATTGGTGAGATTTATAAGGAATATGATAAGCGTTGCCTGCTTGCTGGTGCCATGGACTTTGATGATTTACTATTACGTACCAATATTCTTTTTAGAGACCATAAAGAAGTTCTTCAGAAATATCAGCAACGGTTTGACTATTTGCTGGTTGACGAGTATCAGGATACCAATTTTGCACAATATTTGATTATCAAGAACCTGGCTGCTTCTCATCATAATATTTGTGTGGTAGGCGACGATGCACAAAGTATTTATTCATTCCGCGGTGCGAGAATTGAAAATATACTGAACTTCCAGAAAGACTATCCAAAACATCAGATATTTAAACTTGAGCAAAATTATCGTTCTACCCAAACAATTGTAAATGCTGCAAATAGTGTAATTGCCAAAAATAAAAGACAAATACCTAAACGCGTTTTTTCGGAAAGAGATCAGGGTAATTTGATCAAGGTAATGGAGGCTATTACAGATAATGAAGAGGGATATTTGGTGGCCAATGAAATTACTGAAACCAGAATGCGTAAGCATTACATGTTCGAGGATTATGCCATTTTATATCGTACAAATGCACAGTCCCGAATATTTGAGGAAGCTTTGCGAAAACGTAATATTCCATACAAAATTTATGGGGGACTTTCTTTTTATCAACGGAAAGAAATTAAGGACTTGCTTTCATACTTTCGCTTAATAATTAATCCTAAGGATAATGAGGCGCTGAAACGAATTATTAATTACCCGGCAAGAGGAATTGGAGCTACCACGTTAACCAAGTTGGAACAAGCGGCGCTTGCTGTTGGCACAAGTGTTTTTGATATTGTCCTTCAAAGTGGTACTGAAAATCATGCAGGATTGAATAAGGGGACACTTACAAAAATTCAGCAATTTGCTGCAACTATCAATCAGTTTGCAGAAAAGAATCAGTTTGCTGATGCGTATGAAATGGCGACAGAAGTAGCTACTCAAACAGGCCTTATGAAAGACCTGTACAATGATAAAACTCCTGAAGGATTAAGTAGATTTGAGAATATTCAGGAATTGTTGAATGGTATTCAGGAATTTACCATCAATGCACGAGAAGAAGGTTTGCCTAATTCATTAGGTAACTATATGGAAGATGTTGCCTTGTTGACAGACCAGGATTCTGAAAAAGATGAAGATAGGGATAAAGTTACTTTGATGACGGTTCATTCAGCAAAAGGTCTGGAATTTAAGAATGTGTTTATTGTTGGATTGGAAGAGAATCTTTTCCCGTCTAATAATTTTGGGAATAATATGAGTCCGGAGGCATACGAAGAAGAACGAAGACTTTTTTATGTAGCAATAACCCGAGCGGAGGAAAATGCGTATATAAGCTATGCACGTCAACGTTATCGCTGGGGAAAATTGGATTTTTGCAATCCCAGTCGTTTTATCGAAGATTTGGACAATCAATATTTAGACCTGCCGGAAGAGAGCAATGAAATTCGATTTGATGAGCCACTAAATAGAACCCAAAGTAAGTTTGGAGCACAGCCCAATGCTGGTATTCAAAATCGAAGACCCATTCGAAGTGATCAGCCGGGATTAAATCAAAAACTAGTAAAACTTCGGGAGGCAAAAAAGGAAGCAAATACTGCTGATGGGGATGATCCTCGTGATATACAGGCTGGTATGAATGTAGAGCATCAGCGTTTTGGGAAAGGGAAAGTGCTTCAAATAGAAGGAAGTTTTCCTAATCTTAAGGCAACAGTTTTTTTTAAGAATACAGGACAGAAGCAATTGTTACTCAAATTTGCAAAATTGAAAATAGTTCGCTAGTATGCTTATATACAGGTTTTTGTGGGTTGAGAGAGATAAGAATTTATTGAAAAGGTTTGTTCTCAAGATATTTTCAGTTAGATTTGCAGTTAAGAATTGCCTTCATGCTCATTTACCCATGACAATTACCTGATTTATCGACCTTTATTTGATACAAGATTTTATAGATAAGATTTATTAAATGGATTATAATTCGAACCGATCGAAGTTACCCCTGCCTGAATATGGGCGTAATGTTCAAAATATGGTGGATCACATTATGACCATCGAGGACCGCGATGAGAGGAATCGTGCGGCAAGAACGATTATTGATATAATGGGAAACCTTTATCCATACTTAAGAGATATCAACGATTTTAAACATAAACTTTGGGATCACCTGGCAATTATGTCTGATTTTAAATTGGATATTGATTATCCGTATGATCCTCCCAAAAAGGAAACATTTCAAGAGCGCCCCAAAATAGTTCCTTATAGTGAAAATACTATAAGGCAACGTCACTATGGTAAAACCATGCAGGCATTAATTGAAAAAGCTGCAGCATATGAAAGCGGTGAAGAGAAGGAGCAATTAATTAAGCTTTTGGCTAATCACATGAAAAAATGCTTTCTGGTTTGGAATAAGGACACCGTAGATGATGAAAAGATCTATGCCGATCTTGAAATTTTATCAAAGGGTAGAATTAAAAGAACAGATCTTGATTTGACAGATACAAAAGAGATTCTTTATCGAAATGCTCGCCCAAAGACCAAGACAGTGGGAAGAGGTCCAGGTAAGAAACATCGCAAAAACGACTAACCAACTTATTCGGGATGGCAACATTTCAAATTGAAGGTGGAACTAAACTTAAAGGGGTATTAAAACCTCAGGGTGCAAAAAACGAAGCATTACAAGTTATTTGTGCCACACTCCTTACACAAGAACTTGTTACCATAACAAACATCCCGGAAATTCGGGATGTACTCAAATTGATTGAGATTTTAGGTGAGCTAGGTGTAAAAACGAAACAGGTTCAAAAAGGAACATACTCATTTCAAGCCGATCAGGTTAATCTCGATTATCTACAAACTGAAAAATTTGCCAGGCAAGCAGCTCGCTTGCGTGGGTCAATTATGATTGTTGGTCCATTGCTTGCTCGTTTTGGCCAGGCATATATTCCTCAGCCAGGTGGTGACAAAATTGGTCGTCGTCGGTTGGATACCCATTTTGTTGGTCTTCAAAATCTGGGCGCTTCTTTTAATTACGATGCAGAAAATTATTTTTACAGTGTAGAAACCAATGGTCTGAAAGGTCGCTACATGCTATTGGATGAAGCTTCAGTTACAGGAACTGCCAATATTTTGATGGCTGCAGTTATGGCAGAAGGAAAAACCACAATATACAATGCTGCTTGTGAACCTTATTTGCAACAGCTTTGCAGGATGTTGGAGAGTATGGGGGCGAAAATCGAAGGCATTGGTTCAAATCTTTTGCATGTTGAAGGTGTAAATAGTTTAAATGGATGCAATCATCATATCTTACCGGATATGATTGAAGTTGGAAGTTTTATTGGTTTGGCTGCCATGACTGGTTCTGAAATTACCATTCCTGATGCAGGAATAGAACACCTGGGTATTATTCCGGATTCCTTTAAACGATTAGGTATTCGCATAGAGAAACGGGGCGATGATATTTTTGTACCGGCTCAGGATGAATATGAAATTGATACTTTTATTGATGGTTCAATTATGACCATCGCTGATGCTCCGTGGCCCGGCTTGACTCCGGATTTGCTGAGTATATTTTTAGTGGTTGCCACACAGGCCAAAGGAAGCGTGCTGATACATCAGAAGATGTTTGAGAGTCGGCTGTTTTTCGTCGATAAATTGATTGATATGGGAGCGCAAATTATTCTTTGTGATCCGCACCGGGCAACGGTAATTGGCTTAAATAAAAAACACCAATTGCGTGGAACAACCATGTCTTCTCCTGATATTAGAGCTGGTGTTGCTTTGCTTATAGCAGCCCTTTCGGCTCAAGGTAAAAGCAAAATATTCAACATAGAGCAAATCGACAGGGGTTACGAGCAGATTGATCAACGATTAAATGCAATTGGAGCAAAAATCACCAGAGTAGATTAGCCTTTTATGTCGGTGGATTTTTGTTAATGTTTCTAAATTATCGATTTGTAAATCAGCATTTAACTCTTCTTTTTGTTATAATTGACAAATATTTTATCTTCAGAAAAAAAATAATGATGAAAAAACGATTTTTGATTTTGGTTGCCATTATTGTAGGGATGTGTGTTAATAGTTTTGCAGGTGATGAACCTAAAACTGGGATCAATGTGGGTGATAAAGCTCCAAACATTATTGAACAATCTATTGATGGTAAAGAATTGAAGCTTTCGGATTTGAAAGGTCAACTTGTTTTAATTGATTTTTGGGCATCATGGTGCGGTCCATGCCGACGCGAAAATCCAACTGTTGTAAAAGCGTATGAAACATACAAAGATAAAAAATTTAAAAGTGGTAAAGGGTTTACTGTTTTTAGCGTTTCATTAGATAAAAACAGAGCGAATTGGAAGCAGGCGATAAGTGATGACAAACTTTCATGGGAGTACCACGTGAGCGACCTTATGGGCTGGAGTTCAAAGTATGCTGCCGTTTATGGTGTGAGAGGAATTCCTGCGAACTTCCTTATTGATGGAGATGGAGTGATTGTTGCAAAAGGACTGAGAGGGCCATTATTGACAAATACGCTTGAGAAACTTTTAAAATAACATTATCAGATTCAATATTGTGGAAGGCAGTACATGGGTGCTGCCTTTCTTTTTATACTTTTGACAGCTCATTCTGAAAATAAATGTCAAAATGTCCTTTAAAGACAAATGGCAATATTTTTGTAAACTGTCAAACCGTAAAATTAAATCGCTTAAAACATGGCAGAGGAAAAAATTAAAAAGGAACAAGAAGTGGAAGACTTAAAAGAACAGGAAACTTCAGAGAAAGTTGAAACTGCTGAAAAAGAAAGCAAAAAGGATAAGAAATCAGAAAAAAAGAAGTCAACAAAAGATAAAGCTGAAGAAAAGATCAAAAAGATTGAAGATGAGCTTGCTGAAATGAAAGATAAACATATTCGTTTGCAGGCTGAGTTTGACAATTACCGGAAGCGCACTTTGAAAGAAAAGATGGAATTGATGAAAACTGGCGGCGAAGGCGTATTGGTAAATATTCTTCCAGTTATTGATGATTTTGAGCGTGCACTTGTTGCATTTAGTGAAATGGAAGATGAAAATCCTTTGAAGCAAGGCGTGAACTTGATTTATGGAAAGTTTCAGGACTTCTTGAAGCAAAATGGGATTAAGGAAATAGAAGCTATCGAACAGGAGTTTGACACTGATTTGCATGAAGCAGTTACCAAAATTCCTGCTCCAAAAGAAGAGTTGAAAGGGAAAGTTGTTGATGTAATCCAGAAAGGTTATATCCTTAATGAAAAGGTTATTCGCTTCTCGAAAGTAGTAATTGGCGAATAGGCAAAACAAAAATCACCATGACAAAAAGAGATTTTTACGAAATATTGGGGGTGAGTAAAGGGGCTTCTGCAGAGGAGATCAAGAAAGCTTACAGGAAGAAAGCCATTCAATACCATCCCGATAAAAACCCGGATAATAAAGAAGCTGAGGAGAAGTTCAAGGAGGCTGCTGAAGCGTATGAAGTTTTAAGCAGTCCGGAGAAACGTCAGCGCTACGATCAGTATGGGCATGCCGGGGTTAGTGGCGGAGCAGGAGGCTTTAGCCAGCACGATATGTCGATGGATGATATATTCTCGATGTTTGGTGATATTTTTGGAGGAGGCGGCTTTGGCGGTTTTGGTGGCTTTGGCGGCTCTCGCAGTCGTGGGAGCAGCCGACGTGTTCACCGTGGGTCGGACCTTCGATTAAAAGTTGTATTAAGCCTGAAAGATATAGCAAACGGTGTTGAGAAGAAACTGAAGCTTAAGAAATATCAAACCTGCGATAGCTGTCATGGAAGTGGCGCTCAGGGAGGTTCTGATTTTACCAGCTGTTCAACTTGTAGAGGGAGCGGTCATGTGACTCGTGTTACTAATACTCTGCTTGGGCAGATGCAGACTACCGCTACTTGTCCGTCATGTAATGGCGAAGGACAAATCATCAAGAATAAATGTACAAGCTGTCATGGCGAAGGCGTTGTTCGTGGTGAAGAAGTTGTTTCTGTGAAAATTCCAGCTGGTGTTGGCGAAGGGATGCAATTGAATGTTTCAGGTAAAGGTAATGCAGGAAGACGGGGAGGAGTGAACGGAGATTTGCTAGTGGTTATCCACGAAGAATCTCACCCGGATTTGATTCGTGATGGAAATAATCTGATTTACAATCTTTTCTTGAGTATGCCGGATTTTATTTTAGGAACTACTGCAGAGATTCCAACGGTGGAAAATAAAGTGAAAGTTAAAATTGAAGAAGGTACTCAGCCTGAGAAAATATTGCGATTGAGAGGTAAAGGTTTGCCAGACGTAAATGGATATGGAAAAGGTGATTTGTTAGTTCGTATTCATGCGTGGGCGCCAAAGAAAATTTCATCTGAGGAACGAAAGATGCTTGAAAAGCTTCAGGAGTCGGAGAACTTTAAGCAAACACCTGGAAGTGGGGATAAGAATTTCTTCGAGAAGATGAAGGATATGTTTGAGTAAGCAGAAAATATAAGATAACAGAAACGGCTTCTCATTTGAGAAGCCGTTTCTGTTATCCGTGCTGATGCCTAAATCATAGAATTAATTTGTATCCTTTACCGTGAACGTTGATGATTTCAACAGTTGGTTCATCTTTTAAATGCTTTCTTAGTTTGGTAATGTAAACATCCATACTTCGCGCATTAAAGTAGTTGTCATCGATCCAAATCGTTTTTAGTGCAAAATTTCGTTCGAGAACCTTATTCGCATTGTTGCAAAGTAATCGTAACAATTCAGATTCTTTGGTGGTAAGTTTTACCGAATCTTCATCGGTCGATAAGGTTTGTTTTCTTGGATCGAAACTGAACTTTCCTAATTTGTAAACGGATTGCTCATTGTTTTTTGTTTCTTGCGATGTGCGCCGCAAAATGGCTTCAATACGGAAGATGAGTTCTTCCATGCTAAATGGTTTGGTGATATAATCATCAGCTCCCATTTTGAAACCTTCAAGGACATCTTCCTTTAAGTTTTTTGCCGTCAGGAAAATAATAGGGATATCATGATTTTGCATTCGAATATCATTGGCCAGAGACATTCCGTCTTTCTTCGGCATCATGATGTCGAGGATACATAAATCATAATCTTGTTTTTTTAGAAAACCTTGATATGCAACCTCTCCATCTCCGTATAAGTCAGCATCAAAATTTTTTGCTATCAGATATTCTTTTAAAAGCAGACCTAAATTTTCATCGTCTTCTGCCAATAATAGTTTTACTTTTTTTTCCATTTTCTTTCAAATTTAGAGGGAAATATAGGGTGAATTTTGTTCCCTTATTTATGACACTCTCCACCTTAATTTTTGCTTGATGGGAGTCGACAATTTTTTTCACATAACTCAATCCAAGGCCAAATCCTTTAACATCATGCACATTACCAGTAGGAACTCTGTAAAAGCGTTCAAAAATCTGATCAATGTGTTCTTTTGGAATACCAATCCCTTTGTCTGTTACAGTAATTACGATATCATCTTTTTGATTTTCAGTAGACACCGTGATTATCGGTTTCCCTTTGCTATATTTTACTGCATTATCTAATAAATTAAAAATAACGTTGGTAACGTGAACCTCATCCCCTTTTATTTGGTCGTTTTCCGCACGAATGTCCGCTGTTAATTCCCCATCCTTGTTTTTTACACGTAGTTCAAAGTTAAGGATTACATTATTAATAAGCTCATTAATACGCACTTCTTTAAACTTCAATTTTAAACGTCCCTCATTAAAAACAGCCATCTGCAGCACTTTCTCAACCTGGAAACTTAATCGTTTACTCTCCTGCAAAATAACATTTGAAACATGCTCAATGGTTCTGGGGGTATTGCTAATGCTATTGTCGTGAAGCATTTGACTCGCTAACGAAATCGTTGAGATTGGCGTTTTCAGCTCATGAGTCATGTTATTAATAAAGTCATTCTTGATCATTGATAATTTTTTTTGCTTTAAAATGATCAAAATGGTGTATACAAAAATAGCGATTAACAACGCTGTAAGTAAGGCAGTAGGTATCACCATAATTCCAGTCTCTTTTAGCAAGAAACTTTCTCTTTTTGGAAAATAGACACTTAAATATACTGGTTTGGGATCCGGTAAGTCATTTGGGAACAGTAAGTTTTGATATTGTTTGCGTTTGCCCGGAGCATAATCACGATCTCCCAAAACATGTTGCTCATTTCCTTGAGGGTATACTTTTACTGCATATTTAAAATCCAGGTTAATACCACTATTTCTAAATTCTGTTTTAAGAGCTCTATCAAGTAATTGCTGGTTAATTCGGTCCTTAACCGGTAGGTTTGAAAATAGTGATTGATAGCGAAGTATTCGGTAATAATTTGCCTGCTCATTTAAGCGTTGTTCATATTGCTCGCGCATATAAGTGTCGTAATCATGTATCATATCAAACGCAGATGGGAACTCCCCGGGACGGCCTCGTTCGTTTGATTTTGCAGCGAGTGAATCTGAAAAACTAATGGATAATTCTTCTTGAAAGTTACTGGACGAATTGTTTTTTTGTTGAGAAAAGCGGTAATAAGAAAAGCTTATACTATTCTGACTGTTCGAACCCTGAATTATATTTGATCGATTAGAATTCGGAAAAATTTGATTTGAGGAATTTCCTTGAGAAATGTAATTTTCTCTCATTAACAAAGATGCTTCGTTCTGCTCAAGAAGTCGAGCAACAGCAACTATTGTCCGATTAATTGTTTGGTCAAACTGTTCTTCTTTAATTTGAAAAGCTTTCTTAATCGAGTTGGTTTGAACCAAAATTAGGCTGGTCATCACCAACGCCATCAAAACAATCAAACTAAGAATAATTTTCCTACTCATAGATACAAAGATAGCCTTTAAAATATACGTTATTTCAGGGCTTAACAATATTTAACATTGGATTACAGCCTTCATTTCGAGGATGCATATTTGGCAATAATTCTTAACAGGCTTTAACATTAATTAGCAATAAACCCCCTCAAATATAGCTATATTTGTGATACTGGCATTGAGGAAATGTCGACACTCAGTTTTGGGTTTAACTGAGTTTTACAAGGTGAATTTAGGTTTTGGTTTTTAGGGCGGAGCTACAAAGTTCCGCCTTTTCTTTTTAGAAAGTTGCCGGGTATTTCTGTTTCAAATAGGCTAATGCTTTAGCCGATGCATTTTGTTGAGCTTCTTTTTTTGATGCTCCTTCTCCTTTCCCAATTTCATCAGATTCCAGAATAACTTTGGACATAAACGAAGGTTGATTATTGTCGTTTTGAGGATGCTCTGTAGTTTCAAAACTAATATCCATTTTCACCTTTTGACTCCACTCAATAAGTTGGCTTTTGTAATTGGTATTGGAGCGCTGAACTTCAATTAAGTCAACGTAATCCAGTAAAAGTTTGCGTGTTATAAATTGTTTGGTGGTATGGTATCCTTTATCTAGATAAAGAGCACCTATTAATGCTTCCAGAGCATCTCCGTAAATGTGGCTGTTCTCAGCTGTGTTATTTGTTTTTGACTTGATGTAATTATTGAGGCCAATTCGGAACGTGAGTTCTGTTAAGAAACTCCGATTGACTAATTTGGAGCGCATTTGAGTTAGAAAACCTTCATCCATATTCGGATATCGGTTATACAAAAAGTCAGCGATTACAGCCCCGAGAATAGCATCGCCTAGATATTCAAGACGCTCGTTATTTACCCAGTTTTGTTGAGAATCCAGTTTCGATGCTGATTTATGAATTAAAGCAGTTTCGTAAAGATTCAAGTTGCTGGGATAAATATCGAACAATGATTTAAGAAATAAATAAAACTCTTTTCTATTAGAAGAAAAGAGTTTTATCTTTTGAACAATCGTTCGTATCACGTTTATCAGTATTTTTTGAAAATTACTGTCGCATTGTGACCACCAAAACCAAACGTGTTGCTTAATGCATATTGCATTTCACGTTTTTTAGCTTTGTTGAATGTGAAATCAAGCTTATTATCGATCTCCGGATCATCAGTGAAATGATTAATCGTTGGAGGAACAATACCTTCTTTTAAGGCAAGTATAGATGCAATACCTTCAACAGCACCAGCGGCACCAAGTAAGTGGCCAGTCATTGATTTGGTAGAACTAATACTTAATTTATAAGCATGATCGCCAAAACATTTTTGAATTGCTTTTGGCTCAGCAATATCCCCAAGTGGGGTAGAGGTTCCATGGACATTGATATAATCAATATCTTCCGGTTTTATGCCAGCGTCTTCAAGTGCCCAGTTCATGACCAATGAAGCGCCTTTTCCTTCCGGGTCTGGGGCAGTCATGTGGTAGGCGTCTGCTGACATTCCACCACCTACAACTTCTCCATAAATTTTTGCTCCACGTTTTACAGCATGTTCATATTCCTCAAAAATGAGGGCTCCAGAACCTTCTCCCATTACAAAACCATCGCGGTCTTTGTCAAATGGACGAGATGCAGTAGTAGGATCATCATTTCTGGTAGAAAGTGCACGCATGGAGTTAAAACCACTTAATCCTGCTTCGTTAATTGCAGCTTCTGAACCTCCGGTAATAAATAGGTTTGCTTTACCCATTCGTATATAATTGAATGCTTCAATCATAGCATGGGATGCCGAAGCACAAGCCGATACCGTCGTGAAATTAGGCCCCCTGAATCCATAACGGATAGAGAGTAGACCACCTGCAATGTTAGCAATCATTTTAGGAATGAAGAAAGGATTGAACTTGGGACGTTCAATGTTGTAGGCTCTGGCTTCTTCAAAGAATGTTTGAAGACCTCCAATACCTGCACCCCAAATCACGCCGGCACGGTCGGTATCAATAGATTCAAGGTCAATGCCTGAATCTTCAATTGCCTGTTGTGCTGCTCCATATGCAAATAAAGTATAAAGGTCATGCTTACGCACTTCTTTTTTCTCTACATAAACTGTAGGATCAAAGTCTTTAACTTCACATGCAAACTGGGTTTTTTGTAGATCCACATCGAATTTTGTAATTCGAGCGCAACCACTTTTCCCAGATTTAATCCCTTCCCAATATTCCTCAATAGAATTACCAAGCGGGTTAATGGTTCCAAGTCCGGTTACAACTACCCGTTTAAATTCCATAAAAGTTGTTTCTGATTTATTACTTTACGTTAGCTTCGATGTGCGAGATAGCTTCGCCTACTGTAGAAATTTTTTCAGCCTGATCGTCTGGGATAGCCAAATCAAATTCTTTTTCAAATTCCATGATCAATTCAACAGTGTCCAAAGAATCTGCACCTAAGTCATTTGTAAAAGAAGCTTCATTGGTTACTTCGCTTTCGTCAACGCCTAATTTGTCGACAATAATTGCTTTTACTTTACCTGCAATGTCAGACATAGTTCTAATTTTAAGTTAATATTCAAATTTGTTTTTCAAAAATCCGGTGCAAAGTAATAAATTTACCCAAAATATATCAAAGAAAATTTGAAATAAATAGCTGTTTGGGGCTTAGCGGAACATATATGTCCAACTATAATCGAACAGTTTATTCTAATGTTCAATTTAAAATTTTAGAAAATATATCCTCTATGAAGAAAATTGCCATTTTTGCTTCGGGCTCAGGCACTAATGCCCAGAATATTATCGAGTATTTTAAGGGCAACCGTTATATTGAAATTGACTCTTTGTGGTCGAATAATGAAAATGCATATGCTTTGATTAGAGCTGAAAGGCTTGGGATTGAAACATTTACTTTTGGAAGAGAAGAGCTTTACAATAGTGTTGAGGTGTTGGAAATGCTAGACGAAAGAAAGATCGACATGATTGTGTTGGCCGGATTCCTTTGGTTAGTTCCACGTAGTTTAACGGAAGAATTCACCATTGTTAACATTCACCCGGCATTGTTACCTCGTTATGGCGGAAAAGGAATGTATGGAAGTTTTGTACACGAAGCAGTGGTTAAGAATAAGGAAAAGGAAAGTGGAATCACTATTCATTACGTGAACGAGAAGTATGATGATGGTGACATTATTTTTCAAACAACATGTGAAGTTTCACCAAGTGACACTCCTGAAGATGTCGCAAAAAAGGTTCATGTGTTAGAATATGAACATTTTCCCCGTGTGATTGAAGAAATCATAATGGAGGAAGAAGAATAGACTAATTCTTCACCGCAATCGTTTCAGGAAAACTTACCTTCTGTAATTCATTCATAAGAGAATCTTTGAATAAATTGTAGTTTGGTAGGTTTTCTTCTTTTACGGGTTCAACAGGTGGAGCTTTTACTTTTAAAGGATCCATTGGCGAACCATTTCTGAAAACCCTGAAGTCAAGATGCGGTCCCGAAGCTAGTCCTGTTTTTCCTACATAGCCAATCACCTGTCCTTGTTTTACGCGAACCCCCGGAGCAATTCCTTTTGCATAACCGTTTAAATGCATGTAACAGGTAGTATAAACTGAGTTGTGTTTTATGTATATATAATTACCACCGCCGCTTCTCTGGTAACCTTTTTTCGTGACAATCCCATCTCCAATTGACTGAACAGGCGTTCCTGTGGGAGCTGCATAATCAATACCTAAATGGGGACGGCGATATTTAAGTACCGGATGCATTCGACTATACGAAAATCGTGAACTGATGCGAGAGAATCGTAAAGGCGCTTTCAAAAAAGCTTTTCGCAAGCTTTTTCCTTCCTCATCAAAGAAACTCTCCAAACTGTCTTGTTCAAAAAGGAAAGCATAAAAATCTTCATTCATATGCTGAAACTGACTCGCGTAAATTCGGCCAATTCCGACTGAAGTACTATCCACATAACGTTCTTCATAAATTACCCTGAATTTGTCTCCTTTTTGGATTCCAAAGAAATCAATTGTCCAGGCATATATTTCGGAGAGCTCAATCGCCAATACAGGATTGACATTGTTGTCAGTCATGCTATTCCATAACGAAGATTGGATAGTTCCGGAGGCCGTTTTAAGTTTGGTCTCAATGGGTTTTTGCCCGCGGTAAATATCCAGGCT
Source organism: Sunxiuqinia sp. A32 (assembly GCF_052690465.1). Classification (NCBI taxonomy): domain Bacteria; kingdom Pseudomonadati; phylum Bacteroidota; class Bacteroidia; order Marinilabiliales; family Prolixibacteraceae; genus Sunxiuqinia; species Sunxiuqinia sp. A32. The sequence goes on along the minus strand of NZ_JBQYLI010000006.1, from coordinate 75,111 downwards.
GTCATTGAGCTCGAATACGACATAATCAACCGGGTCTATTTCATAAACAAAATATAGTGGCTGATGGACAGTATCACGACTCAAAAATAAGTAGTACGGGTTCTTGTATTTTATTTTCCTTACATCAAATAATGGTTTTGATTTTCGAGCCAGTTGGTCAATGGTTTGGTAAGAGACCCCCTTTTTTGAAAGAATGTCTGACAGGTTTTGATTTCGTGCAATTGACGATTTTTCAACAAAGAATGAATCAATTGGTAAGCCAAATTTTAAAACAGGTTCGGGAGTAATTATTGGCTCGGGTTCAACAAGAATAATATCTTTTTTTGCAGGAGGGTATATAATAAAGAATACTAGTATGCTAAGAGTTATAAAAGTTAAGACACCTTCTGCAATATATTTTTTCATATCAAATTTTAATCTTATCAAACCCTTGTCCATAAACTCCCATGACACTCCCCATGGAGATAAAGGCTTCGGGATCAATCTCTTTTAGCTTTCTGAAGATTAAGCTTGATTCCCTTTTACGGACAACAGTCATTACAATTTTTACTTTTTCTTTGGTGAACCAGCCGGTTCCATCAAAAACAGTAACGCCTCTACCAGCATTTTTATTGATGTAATCGGCAATTTCGTCAAACTTTTTCGAAAATATAAAAATTTGAGCAGAAGCATTGGCTCCATTTAAAAAAGCATCGATTGTATACGAAATTACCCACATGGTAACATAACCGTAAACTAGTTTGGCAGGCGATTGAAAAACAAAGTAGGAAGAAGCTATTATTATTACATCGCAGTACATAATGACTCTGCCCGGACTAATATTCCTGTATTTGTTAATGATCATTGCGATGATGTCGGTTCCTCCGGTACTTCCTCCACGAGTAAATACCAGCCCAATGCCAATACCTCCCATCATGGCACCAAGAACTGCAGAAAGGAATGTATCATCAATCAGTGGTTCTGTAATTAGATTAGGAGTCAGCCAAAATAATAATGTTGCGACCCCCATGCTATAAATTGTTTTAATGCCGAAGCTTGCTCCTAAAATTTTTATAGCAATCAGAACCAGAAATACATTAATAATAAAATAGGAAATTGCGATTGGAATTTTTGAACTGTAAAAGATTACTGCTGATAATCCACTAATTCCGCCACCCGTGATTTCTGCAGGGATTAGAAAAATAGTCCAGGAAAGAACATACAGTGTCATCCCAAATGTGGTAATCAGGTAGTCTGTAAATAATGTTTTTAACTTCAATTTCCGTTCGTGGGTCATTTACTCTCTTTTTTATACTGGTTATTATTTGCTGTATGTTGGCAGGATAATTCTCCTACTAAAATTGGCTGCAAAAAAATATCTTTTTTAAAAAAGAAAGTATGGGAAAAAGTCATTTAGTGCGATATAATCGAATCGCTTTTATTTTGGAATTTTATCGTATTTAAGGGTGTACTCCCATTTTACCGATTTATATTTTTTGCCTCTGGAAAGAAGCTGAATGCCTTTTATTGCGCCAAATGTTCCCAATGCACCGATGGCAGCAGTAAAAGGAATGAGTATTATCGCATAACTGCCCTCTGATAGTACGGCAGCTGTCCCAATAATTCCACCTGCACCAGCCCATCCTCCAACTGCTGTGGAAGCAATTCCTCCAATGTTGCTGCCAGCTGTTTTAGAGTACAATTCCTGCACTTCACTTATAAGAATTGTATCTGAGTTTACAAGAATAGCTTCGTTGCTTGCCAGTTGAAATGTGCCTTTGAAAATCTGTCCGTACTTTTTGACCGTAATTTTTGAGCCTTCCTCTATAAATTTAGTCTTTTGATTTTTATAGTTCTTCACGATAATGCCATTTGGCGATTGAGCCACCCCCGTTGTTGCTGAAAAGAAAATAAAACACAAGATCAAAAGTGCATTTTTCATAAAATAGAAGTTAGTGTATAATTTAAGTCCATAGTAAGTTTTTGTTTTTCAGTGTGTAATACGGACTAGTGACATCCAGTTTCAATTTAAGTTCTTGGTAGAGGATTTTAATTGATTATATTTTTTTCGCGGCTGATAAATGTGGGGGAGGAAAGCTCGGTTTAGTTTATAAATAAACTGTTCATATGCGTTCTGAAACGAAAAAGGATGGATACTAATTAAAGAATCCATCCTTTTCTGTTTTATATATGTCGTAACGCTATACTACTACATTGATGATTTTCTTTGGAACGACAATCATTTTCTTTGGGGATTTGCCTCCCAACCATTTTTGTGAAAGTTCATGCTCCAACACAATCTTCTCAATTTCATCTTTTGGCATGTCTAATGGAAGTTCCAGTTTGAAACGCATTTTACCATTAAATGAAACCGGGTACTCATGAGTATCCTCTAACAGCAGGCTTTTATCGGCTACAGGCCATGCCTCGTACGCCAGCGTTTTTTCGTTGCCATACAATTGCCAAAGTTCCTCTGCAAGGTGTGGAGCATAAGGTGACAATATTTTGGCAAAGGTTTCTGCTGTTGCTTTGGTTACTTTACCTTTTTTTATTGCCAAATTATTGAAAACCATCAAAGCAGAGATTCCTGTGTTGAATTTCAGGTTTTCAATGTCATCACCAACCTTAATGATGGTTTGTTGAAGCAATTTCAATACTTCAGAATCTTCATCTCCAGTAGTGATGTTATCCATGTTGGCAAAGAAGCGGTAGGCACGTCCTAAAAATCCGAAAACACCTTTCACTCCATTCTCAGCCCATGGTTTGGTGTCATCTAAAGGACCCATAAACATTTCGTATAGGCGCAGCGCATCAGCACCGTACTTTTCAACAACATCATCAGGGTTAATTACATTTTTCAAAGACTTGGACATTTTTGCTACAATCTGACGCAATTCTTCTCCAGTTTGAGTGTGGAAATATTTACCGTCTTTTTCTTCAACCAAATCCGAAGTAACTTTTGCTCCGGTTTGAGTTTCGTAAGCAAATGCCAGGATCATTCCCTGGTTAAATAATTTTTTAAATGGTTCATTAGTTGAAACGACTCCTAAATCAAATAAGACCTTGTGCCAGAAACGTGAATATAATAAGTGAAGTACGGCATGTTCCGCTCCTCCAATATATAAATCAACCGGCATCCAGTAGTTTTCCAGTTTTGGGTCGAATATTTGCTCATCATTGTTCGGGTCAATATAACGAAGGAAATACCAGCAAGAACCTGCCCATTGAGGCATCGTGTTTGTTTCACGACGACCTTTGCGGCCATTTTCATCCACGACAGTTAACCAATCACCTGCATTTGCCAGAGGAGACTCGCCACCTTCGCCCGGTTCAAATTTTTCCATATCAGGCAAGGTAACAGGAAGCTCATCTTGAACAACGGTTACTTCTCCATCTTCCCAGTGAATAACAGGGAATGGCTCTCCCCAATAACGCTGACGGCTGAATAACCAGTCTCTAAGTTTGAAGTTGGTAGTGGCTTTTCCAATACCTTTTTCTTCCAGCCAACTGTTTACTTTTGCAATACCCTCTTTTTTGCTCAATCCATTAATGTCGAGCCCGGTTGCATCACTTGATGAATTGATATAAGCACCATCTTCGGTCCAGCAAGCTTTTCCTGCTAGTACCTTTTCGCGGGTTTCCTCGTCTGCATCTTTTGGGTCGAGAATACAATTGATTGGAATTTCAAATTTCTCAGCAAACTCAAAGTCACGGGTATCGTGTGCAGGCACCGCCATGATGGCACCGGTTCCGTATCCCATCAATACATAATCAGCAACCCAAATTGGAATTAGCTTTCCCGTTACTGGGTTCGTGGCATAACTTCCGGTAAATACACCGGTTTTTTCTTTTGCTAATTCTGTTCTATCCAGATCCGATTTTAAGGAAGCAGCCTGGGTATATTTTTCAACTTCAGCTTTCTTCTCATCAACAACAAGCTTTGATAGCATTGGATGTTCAGGAGAAACTACCATGTAGGTTGCTCCAAATAAAGTATCAGGGCGGGTGGTGTATACTCGAAGTTTTTCGTTTAATCCATCAATAATGAAATCGACTTCGGCTCCAATGGATTTTCCAATCCAGTTTTTCTGCATGTCTTTTACGCCTTCAGGCCAGTCCAACTCATCTAAACCTTCCAGTAAACGTTGTGCATAGTGTGGAATACGAAGCAACCATTGCTTTAGGTTTTTGCGGATTACCTGGTTCCCACACTTTTCATGTGAGCCGTCGGTCAATACTTCCTCGTTTGCACATACAGTTTTACAACTATCGCACCACCAAACCTGGGCATTGTCATAATAGGCCAAACGTTTTTTACTAATGTATTCTTTGATGGCTGCATCACCTTCGGCTTTCACTTCTTCAGGAATTGGCAGTTCGCTAATTGGTCTGCCTTTTCCTTGTTCGTAATCAAACCAGGTGCTATACAGTTTGGTGAATATCCATTGTGTCCATTTGAAATATTTAGGATCGGTGGTATTGATTTCACGATCCCAATCGTAACTCAATCCGAGTGTTTTAATCTGACGGCGGAAATTGTCGCAGTTTTTCTGAGTAGTAATTGCCGGATGGGTTCCGGTTTGAATGGCATATTGCTCTGCTGGTAATCCAAAAGCATCCCATCCCATTGGATGTAACACGCTAAAACCTTTCATCCGTTTGTAACGACTGATTATGTCTGTTGCAGTGTATCCCTCCGGATGTCCCACATGAAGCCCTGCTCCTGACGGATAAGGAAACATGTCGAGGATGTAATATTTAGGTTTCGAAAAATCGTTTTCCGTTTTGAAGGTTTTGTTTTCCTCCCAGTAAGCTTGCCATTTCGGCTCAATGTCCCAGAATTTGTATTCCATCGTATTGGTTGATTAAAAGCATTTTCGATTGAGGCGCAAAGATAGAAAAAACTGGCAAGAGTGCATAAGATTATTAATCTTCTGAATTATGAGAAAGCCTGAAATTGTAGTTGACGAAAAGTTGGAAAATGTTGTTATTAGTCAGTTTGTTACTTGTGTTTTTCGTAACTTGTATATCGTTTTGTTCCTAATCCTCTTTTCCCCACGGGTTTATACTTGTGTCCTTTATTCGAATTCAAAGCTTTTTTATTATGCAAACAAAACACCTTCTCTTTCTTCTGTTTATTTTCTTCTTAATTAGTTGTAGTCAAAAGAAAAACACGAATCTGCCACCTTTGGCCGAAGCTCAGCCAGTAAGTGATACGTATTTTGGCGTTGACATAACTGATCCCTATCGTTACATGGAAAATCTGGATGATTCCATGGTGGTCGGTTGGATGAAAAAACAATCGGATTATACCCGCGAGGTTCTTAGTAGTATTTCGGGGCGAGCTCCGCTAATCGAAAAATTGAAAGAATTAGATCAACGGAAATCAACAAGGATTTACAGTCTGGCAATTACCGATAATAATTGGTATTTCTATTTGAAGATGACTCCTGAAGATGAAACCGGTAAATTGTTTATGAGGGAAGGTTTTGAAGGTGAAGAATCGTTATTGTATGATCCGGAGACATTTAGCGACGACACGACAAAGCATTACGTGATTAGTAGCTTCCTTCCCTCAAATGATGGAACAAAGGTAACCATGGAGGTTGCTCCAAACGGATCCGAAAACGGAGTGCTTCAAATTATGGATGTTAAAAAGAAAGAGTTCTATCCGGAGAAAATTGATCATTGTTGGATGGGGGCTACATCCTGGTTGCCGGGTGAAGAAAGCTTTTTATATCATCAAATGAGCAGTGGTGATGTTCATGATATGGAAAGAGAGAAAAACACGAAAACTCTTTTGCATGTTCTGGGAACAGATCCACTATCGGATAAAGAAGTTTTTTCTGGCGCAAAATATCCTGAACTGGGAATAAAACCAGAGGAATTACCAATTATGTATTATGATCGTGATCCCAAATTGTTATTTGGAATATTATCAAGTGTGGATAATCGCTTGAATGTATTTTATGCTCCTCTTTCGGAATTGGATAAAGATAAGATTGCTTGGAAGCGATTATTTGCGCCGAAGGACAGTGTTTATAATTTTGGAACCAATGGGAAAAACTTTTTTATTTACACCCCCAAATCTGCGCCTAATTTCAAGATATTGACAATGCCAGTTTCTGATCCTGATCTTCAAAAAGCGGAAGTTTTGGTGCCGGAGTCTCCAGATGCGAAAATCAATAATTACATACTGACCAAAGATGCACTCTATTATTATTTAACTAGAAATGGAGTCGAGGCAAAGGCATACAGGCTTCCATTTGAAGAAAAGGATGCTGTAGAACTTAAGTTGCCTTTTGCAGCAGGAACCGTTTTATTGAGTAATAAAAATGTTTCCTCCAATGAAATCTGGCTGAGTATTTCAGGTTGGACCAATGACTTTATGCGATATCGTTATTTCCCCGAAAGTAATGAATTTGTATTGGAGAACTTATCATCTACAGCAGAATATCCAGAGTATGATGATCTGGTTGTTGAGGAAGTGATGGTGCTTTCACATGATGGTGTTAAAGTTCCGTTATCACTAATTTACAAGAATGATTTAAAAAAGGACGGCAATAACCCGGTATTTATGTTTGGTTATGGAGCATATGGGATGTCAATTAATCCAAGGTTCAGTCCGAATTTTGTCCTTTTGCCAACTACCAGGAATTGTGTGGTAGCTATCGCACATGTTCGTGGTGGAGGCGAGTTAGGAGAAGCATGGCATAAGGATGGAATGAAAACTAACAAACCAAATACATGGAAAGATTTAATTGCGTGTGCTGAGTACCTGATTAATGAAGATTATACTTCTGCAAAGAAAATTGCTATTAATGGTGGAAGTGCTGGCGGAATATTAATTGGTCGCGCAATGACCGAACGACCGGATTTATTTGCGGTGGCAATTCCAGAGGTTGGATGTATGAATACGATTCGTGCTGAAGAGTCACCAAATGGCCCTATTAATGTCCCGGAGTTTGGCACAGTTAAAGATTCTGTAGAGTGTATGGCTTTAATAGAAATGGATTCCTATTATCACATTGAAGACGGTGAAAATTATCCGGCGACGCTGGTAACAGCAGGTATGAATGATCCCCGGGTGATTGCCTGGCAACCCGCTAAGTTTGCAGCAAAACTTCAAAATGCCAATGCTTCGGACAAACCGATACTCTTGTTAGTTGATTTTGAAGCCGGGCATGGGATTGGAGATTCCAAATCCAAAACATTTGAGTCAATTGCGGACATATTCAGTTTTGCCTTGTGGCAAACAGGACATCCGGAATTTCAAGTAAAATAAGTTTGCAGATAAATAGGAAGGGATGGTTTAAAAATAATCATCCCTTTTTTTTCAAGATTGTGAGTTGATATTATTTGGATGGGTAAAATAGAAACAAGAGCCTTTTTCCGGGGTACTTTCAACCCATATTTTTCCTCCCAATAATTCGATAAATGCTTTTGATATGGAGAGCCCAAGTCCGGTTCCTTCAATTATTTTGTCAACAACAATATCTGTTTTGTGAAATCGATCGAAAATAATTTCGTGTAATTCTTCAGGAATGCCTACACCTGTATCTTTTACAAAAAATTGAATGAACTTATCTGAAGTGAATGTATACCCAACTGTAATTGATCCCGATTGAGTGAATTTTAAGGCATTGTTTATTAAGTTGGTTATTATTTGTCCTAATTTAATAGGATCAGAATTTAGGCGGAAAGGAACTGAGGAATTTGGTATTTCTGTGATAAGAGAGATGCTTTTTCGTTTTGCCTCTGGAGAGAAAGCACTAACCTGATCCGTTAATAATTGATTGATATCTGTTTCTTTTATCTTAATATTTATTTGTCCCGCTTCTATAATAGATATATCAATTAAGTCGTTGATTATACCAAGTAGTCGATCCCCACTTTGCATGATGATATCCAGGTATCGTTTTTGCGTGACAGGTTCGATTGTACTTTCTTTGAGCAAGTCTGCGAATCCAAGAATGCTGTTCATCGGAGTCCTTATTTCGTGGCTCATATTTGCCAAAAAAGCAGATTTTAAATGGTCGCTTTCCTCTGCATGTAATTTCGCTGCCAGGAGATCTTCTTCATACCTCTTACGATCTGAAATGTCTCTTACAATCGCAACAATGGCTTCTTTTCCGTGCCAGTCTGTTTTATTTAAGGCAACCTCAACAAAAATGGTTTCATCCGACTGGTACTTTTTAGTAATCCATTCAAAAACCATTGGGTTTCCTGCAAGAACCTCAGACCAATAATCGTCCAGTTTAGACAAATCATTTTTAGGGGAACTTAATTCGTGGATTGTTAAAGGAGTTGCGAAGTTTCTGGGAATTTGCAATGATTGATATACTTGCTCATTAATCATAAGGACTTCCCCCTTCTTGTCATGAACAAAGATCATATCATTCGCATTGTTCAGAACAGATTGAAAGCTCTCAATTGATAGCTTTAGCTCCTCAATTTTATTTTGCAGTTGAGGGTAATAGCTTTTTTTCGCTGAGCGGTCTCCAAGCCCAATAATTTTATTTCGATGCTCTTCCCACTGATTTTTCATGACTTACATCGCTTCAGAATAGATAACTTCAAGATCTCTTTCTTCCGGTGGCCTGGGATTCGTTGCGTTACACGGATCTTTTATTGCTTTTTTTGCCAACTGTGGAATCACAGAACTTGTCACTCCTTTTTGATTAAGTGTTGAAAGTATATCCAATTCTTTTTTTAAGGCAATTAGTTTATTTGTCAGTTCTTCTTTTATCTGTTTTTGTGTGAGATGATTGGTTTTAATATCCATATTCTCAGCAATGGTCTTATATTTTTCCGGTGCATTTTGAAAATTGTAATTGACCACATGAGGTAGCAGTATTGCGTTGCATTCTCCATGAGGAAGGTCAAGGTACCCACCAAGGCTGTGAGCCATTGAGTGAACACATCCTAAACTGGCATTCGAAAAAGCCAGGCCAGCATACAAGCTTGCTAAAGCCACTTTCCCGCGTGCTTGCAGGTCTGATGGATTTTTTACGGATGGAATCAGATTTTGATTAATAAGTCTGATCGATTCCAATGCATGCAGGTCGGTGAAATTGGAACTTGCATTTGATACAAAAGCCTCAAATGCGTGTGAAAGCACATCCATTCCCGTACACGCCGTCAGAAAGTGGTTCATACTTGTTAGCGGAACGGGATCGATAAGGGCAATATCCGGAACTACGGCCTTGCTGATAATTGCCATTTTATATCGCTCAACGGTATTGTTGATGATGGCGAATTGAGAGACATCAGCCGCGGTTCCTCCAGTTGTGGGTATGCAAATTAGCGGTGGCATGGGGACATCAATCATATCAACCCCCTCAAATGCGTGGATCTGTTTATGATTGGTGGAAACAATTCCGATACCTTTTGCACAGTCAAGAACACTCCCTCCTCCAATTGCCAACAGTATGTCGCATTTATTTTCCTGGTAATATTGAGCACCTTGCATTACCTCAAAATCCCTCGGGTTCGGCGAGACAGAGGAAAATATTTTATACTGAATTTCTTCTTCCTCAATACTTGCAATAACCTCGTTTAGCCATGGAGTTTTTGTTATTCCCTTGTCCGTGACAATCAATACATTTTTAGCTCCAAAGTAACGACAATATTTCCCCGCTTTTAGTCTGGCATCCTTCCCAAAAATAAATTCAGGTGCCACAAACTTACGTAGCTCTATCTCGACTTTATCATCCATATACGAAAGTTTTATATCAGAACCTTTAAATCGTGCATCCTAAGTTAAGAAATATTGAATTGAATTGTTAGAGAATATCCTGTTTTTGAGTTCGACGAAATTTTTATCTTTTAAAAGAAAACGGTTGGTAAATAAATTTTTCCTAAGAAGAAGAGCCCGGTCTGCAAGCGACCGGGCTTCATTGTTACACCCCTAATCAAAAAAACAAAACAGATTAGTCTTCCGGCTCCGTTTTTTTTGCGCGTTTCTTTACGGTTGAGTTATTGTCGGCAATGATTTCTGCAATGGTGCGGCCAAAATCACCATAATTTGACTCATCTACCAACACCATTGCCCGCAGGTAAATCACCAGTTTACTGTTGATGTGATAAACCACTTTCTTTTTTATTTCGGTTGCATTTTCCTCGGTACTTTCCTGGGCTTTTTCAGTTTCGTAAGCAACGCGGGCCTGTTCAAATTCATTCTGTGCGGTTTGCAATTGGGCGATTAGTGCATCGCAACCCGATAAATTGCCAATGGCTATCAGAACATTGGCTTTTGCAAGGTCTTTTAATAGCGAACTTACCAGTGACGATTCGGTGGCATAGCTTTCATCAATCATCGACATGCCATAGTTTTCAAGGATGGCATAAACGGTTTCAGCCGAATTTTGTATTTGTGCGTCGGGATGGTACAAATAGCCTGTAACCATATGAAATAGTCCCCGCAATGGGTTATCGCGAAGCTCATCTTTTTCTTCCAGCTCCGATTCTACTTTGGTTCGACGAATGGCAAGGGTTAACTGTGAGTTCTCGGCTTCGAGGCTGTTTAGGATGGCAGAAAGGTTGGTGTCGCTGCTCAAACTGGTGTTTTGGTAAGCACCAATTAGGCGCGTAGTGGTTGCGTTGACTTCGGTCACACGACTTTGATAAATCATTTTTTCGATCATAATAAATTTGTTTAATTGTTTTGCACACCTTACACTTGAATGTTTGCTTTTTGGGGTGGAAGATGCACTTCTAGATTAACAGTGTCACAATTTACGATAAATAGAATTAATCAAGGTAAATAGTTATTCATGTTTTTGAACATGTATCAAGATTATGTAATAAATAACTCCGTGTCTATGGATAGATACATTTGAAAACGTTTACTATACTATTTTAACAAATGGACGTATCTCCACGCATTCACTTTTGCAGATTTTGTGGTTTGGAGGTATCTCCATTGCTTCCCGGTGTAAAAGTCAGGCCATGGAGAAACCTCCAAAGCTTCTCCGCTTAGCATTTCATGGTTTGGATAAACCTCCATGCCTTCCCTGGGGAACTTTTTAGCTTTGGACGAACCTCCACGGAGGTGGTTTTTAAAATTGCATTGGCAGTATCTCCAAAAGAAGTCTTTTCAGCTTGACCCCTTCCGTTATTATGTCCATTTCATGGACAAACTCCTCATCCCCTTACCGGTAGGGGGACAAATCCGTCGCAAGATCGATTTGGGGGGCGCTTATAACCAATCCAAATTAGCTAAGCATAATAATAGTTAAGGGTTGATTTTGTAAATTAGGTGAAATTTTAAGCCAACAATCATGCCCCTAAGCAAAAAATCTCTTGCAAGAATAAAAAGTCTGATAGGCGTAGTTTTTAATTGTAAGATGAATTTAATCAGCTATGTACACACCGGATGCTATACTCGAAATATAATGCACCCGGCATATACACGTACGTTAACGCCAAGCTTGAAAAAAACGAGATATGATGGAGACCTCAATTTTAGCAGAAGAATTTGAAAAAATTCAAGATGGAGATTTATTATCAATTATCGATTTTTTCGAAACAAACGAAGATTCTTTATTATTCAAAAAATCTCATGAAATAGGAGAAATTGATTATATCTACATTGACTATTTAGCTTCTCTTCTTGAAAAGTCAAGGTATTCAAGAATTTTAGAAACAGTTGAAAAGTTTGAGAAATTGGATGAATTTAAAAAGTATAGAAATTCAGATTTGGACTTTGACGAAGATTTGAGGTTTTATAAGTATTCATCTTTGTATTACAAAAAACGATATAGAGAATCCATAAAAGGATTTGAAAAGCTTGTACACGACTTTCCTAAAAATGAGGATTACCATGGTTGGCTAATTGACTCCATGAAAGGAATTAGTACTAATGTCTTTAGACTAATAATGTTCTCGACAGGTGCTTTAATGTTTTTGATTTTAGTAATTCGCATGTATTGGAGCCTTCCTCTTTTAGGCACATTAAACAGGATCGCAGAAGCACTATTTATATTATCAATTGTGTTATTTTTCATTGACTTGAAAAGAAAAAGAAAATTGCCAATTCAAAAAGAAATTTGATGCGTGGTACAATTGGAAATTTTGTAATTGAAATAATTGGAGCCTTTGTTGTTTGGGCACTTAAAGGATTTAAAGGGGCGATATCTGATGAAATGTCAGGTCCGCATGAATCTAATATTAAAACTTGGAGAAATTTTTTGATAACAATAATTGTGGTTCTTCTAGTAGTTGTAGTTATTGGAAAACTGCAGAAACCCGCAAATGAAACTGGAACCTATAAAATTGAAATTATTAATAAAAACAAATAAAAGCCAGGCGTTAACAAAAACATATTGCAGGGCGGGGTTTGGTGGTACGCCAACTGCGGATTCTCGTTTCGCAGTTCCTTGTCCTTCGGACAGGAACGCTCTTCGAAATCCGCAACGACAACATGTACCAACAGTTAACTTTTATATACCATGTATGATATAATTAATAATTTCGCACAACTATTTGACATGAACTATGACCAATCACCGCTACATATATTCATTTAAATACGACATTCATAACAGGGAATTATGTAAGTTGGAATCGAGGCAAATTTTTGACGAAGAAGAAAAGAATAACTTACTGTTTTCGGATATCAAAGTTGATCCATCAATCAGTCCTTTTATTAAAAACAGATTTGAGATTATTTCATCTTCAGCAGATTATTCTATGCTGCTAAAAAAGGTCAAGGAAGAAAATATTCGTGTTGATGGATTTAAAGCGGAATACATGGTATTGGATGGTGACTCTACTATATATACCGAAAGGCTTAGCAAGTTAAAAGACATAGGATATTGTATAGAAGGTGATCCCGATTATATTACCCCATTGATAACTTACTCGATCTGCAATTATAAAAATACCTGGTATTTCGGGGTTTTAAAGAAACACAATACCGACTGGTTTAAACACAAAAAGAAACCTTGTTCGTTTAGCAGTTCAATAAACATGGATATTGCTAAAGCACTGGTCAGTATTGCTTCAAAAGGTAACAAAGCCAATCGTTTATTAGACGCTTGTTGTGGCGTTGGCACCGTAATGTTGGAAGCATGCATTTCCGAATTCGACATAGAGGGATGTGACATCAATTGGAAAGCTTGTAAATACACAAGAGAAAACCTTGCACACTATAACTATGCCGCCAGTGTATATCGCTCAGATATTAAAGATATTAATAATAAGTACGATGCAGCAATCATTGACCTTCCGTATAATTTATATACTTCTTCAAATGATACAATAAACTTCAATATTATAGAATCGGCCTCTAAATTGGCTACTCGCATAGTCATTGTATCTACCTCTGATATTAAAACTCTAATAAATAAATCGGAACTTAAAATTTCTGATTTTTGCTCAGTTGAAAAAAAAGGAAAGAAATTTTCAAGAAACATATGGGTTTGCGAAAGAATATAATGCGAGCTGAAACAGAAAGCGAAAAGCCGTCAAACTTCAATGAAGTATAAGGGGCGTGACGCGGTTCAAGCATATGATCTGTGATCCGAACATTGTCAAAGTCCTTTAGATGATGGTTCCGTTTTTATGCCAGAACATTGTATATCCTTTGTCCGTTTTCTTAATATACTTACATTTATTCCCCTAAAATGGAATCTTCATGAGTGGCAATCAGTCTATATTCAAAAGCAGAAGTCTGTATATAATTTTTAGCACCACCCTGGTTGCAGTAATGGGAGTTGCAAGTATAACTCCAGCATTTCCGACTATCATCAAGTATTTTGATATTACAGCTCAGCAGGTAGGTTGGTTAATTGCTTCATTTACTTTGCCGGGTATCTTTTTAACTCCTGTTACGGGAGTGCTGGCTGATCGCTTAGGGAGAAAGATCATATTGGTTCCTTCCTTATTTATTTTTGGGATAGCAGGTTTGTCTTGTGCTTTTATCCGTGATTATGAATGGCTGCTGGTACTTCGTTTTGTGCAGGGAGTTGGCGCCAGTTCGTTGGCAAGTATTAATATTACATTGATTGGTGATATGTTCTCGGGAGAGCAACGAACTTCGGCGATGGGGTATAATGCGAGTGTGTTGAGCATTGGAACTGCATCTTATCCGGCAATAGGAGGTTTGCTTACCGTTTTTGGCTGGTCGTATGTGTTTGTTTTGCCTGTGCTCGCAATTCCGCTAGGTATATGGGTAATTTATGGATTGAACAATCCCGAACCTCAAAATCATCGTGGGTTGAAAGAGTATTTTGGAAATGTTTGGCGCACCATTAATCGTCCAATTGTTTGGGGGCTGTTTTTTGCCAATATCTTATTGTTTGTCATTCTTTACGGAGCATACCTAACGTATTTCCCATTGCTCTTGGAGAATCGTTTCGAAGCTGATTCTGTCATCATTGGGGGAACCATGTCATTAATGTCGATGGTTACTGCTTTGACTTCCTCTCAATTATTTCGAATAAATAAAGTGATCGCCCCCAGGCAGCAATTAATGATTTCAACGGGTTTATATTTTCTTTCCATGTTATTTCTTGCATTCACGATGGGATGGGAAGGAACCCTGATTGCTATTGTATTATTTGGACTGGGACATGGGATCTTAATTCCGTCGATTCAGAATATGTTGGTTGGATTGGCTTCCATTCAGGAACGTGCAGCATTTATGTCGCTAAATGCGATGGTTTTGCGTGTCGGACAAACTGTTGGTCCACTTTTAATAGGAATTTTTTATGCTTTAGGCGGAATATCTTCAGCTTTTATCGCCGGGGCAGGTGCTGCTGTTTTGATGTTTCTCTTAATTGTTATTTTAGTTCGGCCAGCTAAAGAAGTTTAGTAATTCTTCTTTTTGTTCTTTTCTTTAAACCAATTAACCGGGTTGAGTCGGGCTTTGTATTTTGTGAAAAGCTCTTTCCCTACGATTAATCCACCGATCCAAAAAACTACTTCCATTGCGATGAAACTTGCCGATGACCAAAATACCTTTTGGTTGGTTTCTAGTTCCATAAAAGGAACTAATATGGTTAATGCGAAAAAAACACCACTAAAAATCATAAGGAAGATGCCCAGCTTTATTTGCCAGTTTTTCTTTTTCATACAACTATTACTTTGAGTGTAGTAACAGCTGAATAAACTTAAAAGATTAATGGAGTGGTACTTTATTTGGAATTTAGATGGAGATAAAATAGATCGTAATTGCCACCAGGACGATTGCAATTACCCAGATGACAACCCGGATTTGCTTTTCTTTTTTCTTTCTCGCTTTTATCTTTTGGATGAATAGTTCTGTTTGCCTGGGAGATACCTGTTTGTATTGAAGCTTTTTATGCAGCAATTTCCCATTCTTTTCAAAAGCCTGATGTTTATTGTGCCGTTCTTTAATAAGGTTTCGGTTGCTTCGCAATGATTGCATCATGGCTGCTATGGCTCCACCTCCTAGCATAAATAGTTATTTTAATAGGATTGGAAAAACCCAATCCTATCGCTTATCTAATTATAAAGTTGCAGTATTATTCTTCAATAATTACAATCTTTTCAATCTCATCTCCCTGGCGAATGTCGTCGATTACTTCAAGACCTTCGAAAACTTTCCCAAAACAAGTGTGTCTGCGGTCGAGGTGAGCAGTATTCTCACGACTGTGGCAAATAAAAAATTGAGAGCCACCAGTGTCTCTTCCAGCGTGAGCCATTGATAAAACACCTCTGTCATGATATTGGTTGTCACCATCTAATTCGCACTTGATACTATATCCGGGGCCACCTGCTCCTGTTCCATCAGGACATCCTCCCTGAATAACGAAATTTGGAATGACCCGATGGAATGTCAACCCATCGTAGAAGCCATCTTTTGATAACTTGATAAAATTTTCAACAGTTCCGGGAGCGTCGTTTTCATAAAATTCTACTTTCATTACTCCTTTACTGGTGTGGATTTCTGCTTGTTTCATTTTTAATTATTTAATTGAGGGTGTAAAAATACAACAAAGCATCCACTTTAAAAAAGCAGCTATTAAAGATTAAGCCATCACGGTTTGCTCGCTGAAAAAGCGAATGTGATAGCCTTTGGATCAAGTTTCTGGTTTATAAATTCCATTTGAAGATATTTTCTTACTGTTAAAGAACAGCTTGTAAAACACGCTTATATTTAGGAACTTATAGTTAAAATAAAAAACTTCAACATGGTTAAGACTAAAGATCAATTTATCGAGGAATTTATGGCTTACGTAAAAGCCAGAGACCCATACCAAGGTGAGTTTCACCAGGCGGTTCACGAGGTAGTTGAGTCGTTAGCACCTTTTCTGCTAGGCAATCCACGGTTTTTGAAATCGAAAATATTGGAACGTCTGGTTGAGCCCGAAAGAGTTATTCAGTTTAGAGTTCCCTGGGTTGATGACAAAGGAAACATACATGTAAATCGTGGATTCAGAATTGAGATGAATTCAGCAATTGGTCCTTATAAAGGAGGCTTGCGATTTCACCCAACTGTAAATATGAGTATTTTGAAATTTTTAGCTTTTGAGCAGGTTTTTAAAAACAGCCTGACCAGTTTGCCAATGGGGGGTGGCAAGGGAGGCTCTGATTTTGATCCAAAAAATAAAACCGATTCGGAAGTGATGCGATTTTGTCAAAGTTTTATGACTGAATTACAAAGGCATATTGGTCCGAATACGGATGTTCCTGCAGGTGATATTGGGGTTGGTGGTCGAGAAATTGGCTTTTTATTTGGCCAATACAAAAGACTGAGAAATGAATTTACCGGCGTGTTGACTGGGAAAGGTTTGGAATGGGGCGGAAGCTTGATTCGTCCAGAAGCTACTGGGTATGGTGCTGTTTATTTTGCTGAGGAAATGATGAAGGGAAAAGGAGAGTCGTTTCAAGGTAAAACAGTAGCAATATCAGGTTCTGGTAATGTAGCCCAATACGCTGCTGAAAAGGTTTTGGAATTGGGAGGAAAGGTGGTTACTATGTCTGATTCTTCAGGTTCTATATATGATCCGGATGGCATTGATCGGGAAAAACTGGATTATGTAATGGAGTTAAAAAATGTTCAGCGGGGAAGGATTAAGGAGTATGCAGAGAAGTATGGGTGTGAGTATTACGCTGGAAAGCGTCCTTGGGGGATTGCTTGTGAAGTGGCTCTGCCTTGTGCAACTGAAAATGAATTAGATGGAAATGATGCAGAAGCATTGTTGAAAGGAGGTTGCCAGGTAGTGTCTGAAGGAGCGAATATGCCCTGTACCCCAGAAGCCGTTCATGAATTTCATCAGGCACAAATATTATTTGCTCCGGGCAAAGCTGCCAATGCTGGTGGGGTTGCCGTATCTGGATTGGAAATGGCGCAAAATAGCATGCGATTAAATTGGACTCGAGAGGAAGTTGATACCCGTTTGCATACTATTATGAAGAGCATTCATGCGATGTGCATTCAATATGGTACGCATCCCAATGGATGGGTGAATTATGTTGATGGTGCCAATATCGCAGGATTTGTAAAAGTAGCAACAGCAATGATGGCTCAGGGAATTGTCTAAGTCAGTTTAAATAGGGGATACTATTCAACTACGAAAAAGCATGAATCATCTTGGTTCATGCTTTTATTGTGAATTAAATTGAAGGATTACGTTTACTAGTTAATTATTAAATGGATACTATTCGTCGCTCAATTTGCTTTTCTTTTGTTTCTGTTTTTAAACATTTGACTTCTTCAGCAGACTTGGAATAAAATCAGTTTTTAGGTGTATTTTCGTCGCTTCCTTTGTTTGACAAATACAAATCATTTTGAATCAAAAAGAGCAAGATGAGCAACAATATTAATGATTTTATCGAAGCCTTAGAGGCTAAAACTCCTGGCGAAAGAGAATTTCATCAGGCTGTGCAGGAAGTAGTTGAATCTATTTGGGAGGTTTATCAGCGTAATCCCAGGTATCAAAAGGCCAAAATTTTGGAACGAATGGTAGAGCCTGAGCGCGTTATCATGTTTCGCGTTCCGTGGATTGATGATCAGGGAGAAGTGCAAATAAACCGTGGATACCGGGTTGAGTTTAATTCTGCATTAGGCCCGTATAAAGGTGGACTTCGTTTTCACCCTACAGTTACACTATCAATTTTAAAGTTTTTAGGATTTGAACAAACATTTAAGAACAGTCTAACAACTTTGCCGATGGGTGGAGGTAAAGGAGGTTCTGATTTCAGTCCGAAAGGGAAAACTGACAACGAGATAATGCGCTTTTGTCAAAGTTTTATGACTGAGTTGCAGCGTCATATTGGACCAAATACAGACGTGCCAGCCGGTGATATTGGCGTTGGTGGCCGTGAAATTGGCTATTTATTTGGGCAATATAAGCGCATTCGAAATGAATTTACAGGCGTTCTTACAGGAAAAGGGTTAGCTTGGGGAGGTAGTTTAATTCGCCCGGAAGCAACAGGTTTTGGCGCAGTCTATTTTGTTCATCATATGCTTGAAAATTTGGGGAAAGATATTGCGGGACATACATTTAGTGTTTCAGGCTTTGGGAATGTTGCCTGGGGAGCAATTTCTAAAATCAATGAGCTTGGTGGTAAGGTAGTGACAATCTCAGGTCCTGATGGGTATGTTTATGATCCTGACGGAATCAAGGATGAGAAAGTTGAATACTTGCTTGAATTAAGAGCAACCAATAATGATATTGTGGAGCCTTATGCCCAGGAATTTAATGTTGAATTCTTCTCTGATAGGAAACCTTGGGAGGTTCCGGTTGATATAGCCATCCCTTGTGCCACACAGAACGAAGTTGATTTGGACGATGCCAAATTGTTAGTTCAAAATGGATGTTTCCTTTTGGCTGAAGCGTCGAATATGGGATGTACAGCAGATGCTGTTGAGTATTTAATTGAAAACTTACATTATGCCCCCGGGAAAGCGGTTAATGCCGGAGGTGTGGCAGTGTCCGGATTAGAGATGACACAAAATAGTCAGCGATTGAATTGGACTCGGGAAGAGGTTGACAAACGTTTGCATATCATCATGCGTGAAATTCATGATACTTGTGTAAAACATGGAAAGAATGGAAGTAGAATCAACTA
Organism: Sunxiuqinia sp. A32; assembly: GCF_052690465.1. Lineage (NCBI taxonomy): Bacteria > Pseudomonadati > Bacteroidota > Bacteroidia > Marinilabiliales > Prolixibacteraceae > Sunxiuqinia > Sunxiuqinia sp. A32. The sequence goes on along the minus strand of NZ_JBQYLI010000006.1, from coordinate 56,088 downwards.
TGTGAAAGGCGCAAATGTTGGTGGATTCGTTAAGGTTGCAGATGCAATGTTAGCGCAGGGAGTTGTCTGATAAATTGTAATATTGCCGATTTTTTATCAATTGAATAGTTAAACAAAATCAAGTAATATAACCGGAAAGGATCATCAGGATCTTTTCCGGTTTTTTATGGAATTATCAATTAGATAATATTCTATTTTAGGTCAGCTAAACCAAAAATGTTTTCTTTGATTCAAATTTTTTTCGATGTTAATAGATACACATTCACACATATATTCAGAAGATTTTAATAGTGATATTGATGAAGTTATCAATCACGCATATGAAAATGGGGTACGAAAAATAGTACTACCAAATATTGACAGTTCGTCGGTGAAAAAGATGCTCGATTTGGTCGACAGTTACCCACAGATTTGCTTTCCTTTAATGGGATTACATCCAACTTCAGTTACTGAAGATTATGAAGAAGAGCTGACATTGGTGGAGTACTGGCTTACTAAACGGAAGTTTTATGGGATTGGAGAAATTGGCATCGATTTGTATTGGGAGACACGTTTTTTGGAGGAACAGCAAACGGCATTTACCTATCAATTGAGATTAGCTACGAAGTATAAAATTCCGGTTGTTATTCATGTTCGTGAGTCGTTTGATGAAGTATATGAAATCTTGATGATGGAGAAGACTGCTGATTTGCAGGGCGTGTTTCATAGTTTTACTGGCACTAAAGAACAGGCGGATAAAATAATTGATCTCGGATTTAAATTGGGAGTTGGAGGAATTGTTACGTTTAAGAATTCTGGCTTAGATAAGGTATTACAAGATGTCGACCTCAGTCATATGATTCTTGAAACAGATTCTCCGTATTTAACGCCAGCACCAAATCGTGGAAAACGAAATGAAAGTGCTAACATTATTTATATCGCTCAAAAGGTTGCTGACTTACATCAAATATCTATTGATGAAGTTGCCAGAATAACTACTGAAAATGCTACCAAATTATTCGGCATATAACTTTTGCTTTACTTACCTTTGTGTTTCTAATGAATCTAAACTGTGAATAAACCTTCTATTTTACTGATTTATACTGGCGGTACCATTGGTATGGTTCAAAAAAATGAGCAAGGGATGCTAAGCCCTGTAAAGTTTGATCAGATTATGGATGAAGTGCCCGAATTGAACCGGCTGGGATATTTGTTGGAAACAATTGCATTTAATCCTCCAATTGATTCTTCAGACATGAATCCAAAGGTTTGGGCCAAATTAGCTAAAACCATTCATCGAAATTACAATAGATTTGATGGTTTTGTGATTTTGCACGGAACAGATACAATGGCCTATACATCTTCTGCTTTAAGCTATATGCTTGAGAATTTGGACAAGCCGATTGTGATGACTGGTTCCCAGTTACCTATCGGGATTTTTCGAACTGACGGGAAGGAAAATTTGATAACTTCGATAGAAATAGCTGCTGCACAGAAAAATGGCATGACTATTGTTCCGGAAGTTTGTGTCTATTTTGATAATAAACTTTACAGGGGGAACAGGGTAATTAAAAGGCATGCTGATCATTTTAGTGTATTTGATTCCGTTAATTATCCGTTGTTAGCAAAAGCAGGAGTTGATATTAAGTATTTTACTGAAAATATATTTTATCAGGCAAATAAAGGTATTCTGGAAGTTCGAACTCGCTTTGATGAAAATGTAGTAGTTCTGAAATTGTTTCCAGGAATGAGTAAAGCGGTCTTTGAAAGTATTTTGAATATTCCCGGATTGAAAGGAGTTGTTTTGGAAACCTTTGGATCGGGAAACGTACCTACCTCTCAATGGTTGATCCGCTCAATCAAAAGAGCAATTCGGAGAAAAGTGATATTTTTGAATGTTACTCAATGTCAGGGTGGAGCTGTGAAAATGGGGCAATATTTGGTAAGCAAAGAATTGTTGGAAGCGGGAGTTGTAAGTGGTAAAGACATGACTACAGAAGCGGCTGTTACCAAGTTGATGTTTCTTTTAGGACAAGGTTTGAACCATGAGGATATTAAGATGCATTTACATAAAAATTTGAGTGGGGAAATAAGTGAATAGCTTATTTTTTTTTCACATTTTTTTTGTATTTTGCAGCCCTGAAAATTCTGGGGGCAGAATCGATTGGAGAGGTGCAGGAGTGGCTGAACTGGCACGCCTGGAAAGCGTGTGTACCCCGAAAGGGTACCGAGGGTTCGAATCCCTCTCTCTCCGCAGGGGAGTTCTTATTTTGTTGATATTGATAGGTTTTGTGCAGTTGAAAAGTGTTGATCTTTAAACTGCCACTCGACATATAAACTGTAAAATCAGATGATCTGAATGTTTTTGATTGACAGAAAAGATTACTGATAAAGGATATGAACTGATGTTGGATATTCGTTCTTTACAAATTTGAATAGGCCTTGATTATTGATGAATTTTGGTAAAGTGACACGATTTCAAGTCAAAAACTTTTCAATATTCGTTGACATTTAACAACACTGGGGTATGAAGAGTTTACTAAGATTAAGAATAGATTATACTGTTTTTTTAATGAATATTATTACAAACTTGATATAACAAACTAAAAAATTAAGGAGATTTACTAATTAAAATTAAAACCAATGATGAAAAAACTATTTGCGTTTATAGCAGTTCTTGGGATGCTTTATTTCGGAGCGTCCAACAATGTAGTTGCTCAGGATCAATCTGATGCGGCAACAACTGAAGTAGCAGAAGAAACTACACCTGCCGCTGAGGAAGCTGTAATGGCCGCCGACGTTGAAGAAGAACAAGCAGCTGCAGCAGAAGAAGGAAAATCACTACACAGCCAGTTGAAACAAAAGTTCATTGAAGGTGGTGCAACTTTCATGTCTTTCGTTTTGATTACTTTGATTTTAGGTCTTGCAATGGCTTTAGAAAGAGTTATTTATTTGAACCTTTCTACAACAAACACTAAGAAATTATTACTTAATGTAGAAGAAGCTCTTGACAATGGCGGAATTGAAGCAGCAAAAGAAATTTGCCGTAACACTCGCGGACCAGTAGCAAGTATTTTCTATCAAGGTCTTGACCGTTCTGAAGAAGGTTTGGATGTTGTAGAAAAAACAGTTGTTTCTTATGGTGGTGTTCAAGCAGGTTTACTTGAAAAAGGATTAAGCTGGATTTCATTATTTATCGCTCTTGCTCCTATGCTTGGGTTCATGGGTACTGTAATCGGTATGATCTCTGCATTCGATGCAATTGAAGTTGCTGGTGATATTAGCCCGTCTTTGGTAGCTGGTGGTATTAAAGTAGCATTGATTACAACTGTATCTGGTCTTGTTGTTGCGATTATCTTACAGATTTTCTACAACTATTGTGTTGCAAAAATTGATAGTATCATTAACAGCATGGAAGATGCTTCTATTTCATTGATTGACATTCTAGTAAAACACAACCTTAAAAAATAATTTATGAAACTTGACAAAGTATTAACCATTATGTTATGGGTACTTTTGGCAGTGTCAGCTTTTCTGGTTGTGTCTATGATGGCTAATATCAGTGAGAATGATGCTGATCCAACCATGAATGCCTGGATCAATACAAACATCACATGGTCTTACCTTCTTTTAGGTATTAGTGCGGTGGTGGCTATTGTATTCGCACTGTTACATACATTTACTGATAAGGACGCCGCAAAAAAAGGGTTAATGGCGTTGGTTTTTGCTGGAGTGGTTTTGGCTATTTCCTATGCATTATCAACTGATGCGTTACCTGAATTTTACGGGGTTGAAAAGTTCATTGCTGACGGTTCACTGACGAATTCAATTTCTAAGTGGATTGATACAACATTGTATGCGACATACATCTTGCTTTTATTAGCAATTGTTGCTACTGTTGTTTCTTCAGTCTCTCGTGTTTTTAAATAATTCAAAGTGGTTTTAACACAGGAAAAAATTTAACTATGTCAAAAAAAATACCCGAAATACCAGCAGCGTCATTGGCAGATATTGCCTTCATGTTGCTTATCTTTTTCCTGGTGACGACTACAATGGATGTTGACAGCGGTCTTGAACGTCGACTTCCTCCTATGCCACCTGAAGAGCAAGAGGATGATGATACCCCTCCAATCAAAGAACGTAACGTTTTTGTGGTTTTGGTGAATGCCAATAACCAACTTTTGGTTGAAGGTGAACCTATGCGCGTTGAAGATCTTCGTGAGAAAGCCAAAGAATTTATGGCAAACCCTTATGATGATGAAACATTACCAGAAAAAGCTCCAAAGGAAATTCCTTATTTTGGAGAAATACCGGTAACAAAAGGGGTTATCTCTTTACGAAATGATGTAGGAACACAATATGGAACCTATATCGCTGTACAAAACGAGTTGGTTGGAGCCATTAATGAGCTTCGAGAGGAACTTTCTAAACAAAAGTTTGGTAAGTCATTTAGTAAGCTTGATAAAGATCAAAGAGATGCGATTCAGGATATTTATCCTTCAAGGATCTCTGAAGCTGAACCCAAAAAAGTAGGAGGAAAATAGTATGTCTAAATTTAGAAAAAGTGGAGCTAAAGAGCTTCCTCCAATTTCAACTGCTTCTTTGCCTGATATCGTTTTTATGTTGCTTTTCTTCTTCATGGTTAGTACAACTATGCGCGAGGTAACTTTAATGGTAAAAGTTACTGTTCCGGAAGCAACAGAATTATCGAAATTAGAAAAGAAATCGTTGGTGAGTTATATTTATGTTGGAACTCCTCATCAACAATTCCAAAGAGTATTTGGGTCAGAACCTCGTATTCAGTTAAATGACCAATTTGCTAAAGTTTCTGACATTCCTGACTATATTACTAGTGAGCGTGAAGCCAGAGAAGAAGCAGAGGTGCCATTTATGATTACATCTCTAAAAGTAGACGAGTATACAAAAATGGGTATCGTAACCGATATTAAGCAAGAACTGCGTAAAGCTGCAGCTCTGCACATTAACTACTCTTCTAGAAAAGCAGTAGAAAGAGAATAATACAATTTCTATTATATTTGAAAGGGAAATCACATAGTGGTTTCCCTTTTTTCATTTAAACATATTCACTATGACAATACTTAAGTTTGATCAGGTACCATACGAGAATGTTCGAAAAGGGCTTAAAAGGAAAATTATTCAAACGAATAACTTAATGACTGTTTTAGTAGATTTCACAGGCGGCCCATGGGAAGAGCCAGAGCCTCCACACAATCATCCTCATGAACAAACTTCGTACGTTGCAGAAGGGGAGATTATACTTTTCCGCGAAGGGGAGGAACCGGTAAAGCTTAAAGTAGGGGATATGTTTGCTGTACCATCAGGAAAAGACCATACTATTCAACTATTGAGCGAGACGGCCAGATTGGTTGACAGTTTCAATCCTGTGAGAGAAGATTTTCTTTAATAGAACAACTAATTTGAAACAAGAAAGGGGAGCCAATTGACTCCCCTTTCTCTGTATAATATAAGTGAACTATTCTTCTTTAAGATCAAGTTTTAAATTCAACTCTTCCAATTGTGCATCGGCAATAGTGGATGGAGAATCGATCATCACGTCACGTCCTGAATTGTTTTTAGGGAATGCAATGGTGTCTCTGATACTGTCCAGTCCTGCAAATAAAGATACCAAACGGTCGAATCCAAAGGCGATACCAGCATGAGGAGGTGCACCATATTTAAAGGCGCTCATCAGAAATCCGAATTGAGACTCAGCTTCTTCTTTGGTGAAACCAAGCAAGTCAAACATTCTTGATTGTAATTCTGAATTGAAGATTCTTACAGAACCCCCACCGATTTCAACGCCATTAATTACCAGGTCATACGCATTTGCTCTGACTTTTCCTGGATCGGTTTCTAAAAGCTCTAAATCTTCCGGTTTTGGAGAAGTAAACGGATGGTGCATTGCATGAAAACGATTACTATCTTCATCCCATTCCAATAATGGAAAATCAACGACCCAAAGTGGTTTGAAGGTGTTTTTATCCCTCAGTCCAAGACGATTTCCCATCTCTAATCGAAGTTCGCCAATTGCATCAAGCATATCTGACTTGTCACCAGATAAAACCAGCAGTAAATCGCCTACTTTTGCTCCAAATGCCTCTACCCATTCCTTTAAATCTTCTTGTGAGTAGAATTTATCAACTGACGATTTGAACGTACCGTCTTCGTTGCATTTTACGTAAACCAAGCCTTTGGCTCCAATTTGTGGACGTTTAACCCAATTAGTCAACTCATCTAGCTGTTTACGTGTAAAATCAGCGCATCCTTCTGCACAAATACCACCAACAAATTCAGCGTCGTCAAATACTTTAAAACCTTTTCCTTTTACAACATCGCTAATATTCTTAATAAGCATTTCGAAGCGTGTATCAGGTTTATCTGAACCATAATTTTCCATGGCTTCGCTGTAAGGCATTCGTGGAAAATCTTCAATCTCGACATTTTTAACTGTCCTGAATAAATATTTGGTAAGTCCTTCAAAAGTTGAAAGAATATCGTCTTGCTCAACAAAGGCCATTTCACAGTCAATCTGAGTAAACTCTGGTTGGCGGTCAGCACGCAAATCTTCGTCACGGAAACATTTTACAATCTGGTAATAACGGTCAAAACCAGCAACCATTAACAGCTGTTTAAACACTTGAGGCGATTGTGGCAATGCGTAAAATTCACCAGGGTTCATGCGCGATGGAACCACAAAATCACGTGCACCTTCTGGAGTTGATTTTATCAAAACCGGAGTCTCCGTTTCTATGAATTCCTGATCATTCAGGTATGAACGAATTGCGTGTCCCATTTTTGATCGAAGCACAAGGTTTTCCCGTACTGGATTACGCCGTAAATCCAGGTAACGATACTTCATACGGATATCATCTCCACCGTCGCTTTCGTCTTCGATGGTAAAAGGAGGCACCGCAGATGGACTCAATACTTTCAACTCTTTTACATCAATTTCGATCTCACCGGTAGGGATATTTTTATTTTTGCTACTACGTTCACGAACAGTTCCACTTGCCTGAATTACGAATTCACGTCCCAGCTTCTTTAATTTCTCCGTAATTTCGGGTGATGAATTTTCATCAAAAACCAACTGTGTAATTCCATAGCGATCACGAAGATCGACAAAAGTCATTCCACCTAATTCGCGTTTGCGTTGTACCCAGCCAGCTAGCGTTGTATCATTTCCTTGATTTTCGAGGCGCAGTTCACCACATGTGTGCGTTCTGTACATAGTATCGTTTGTTTTTTTGTTTGCCTGCAAAAATAAGCAGATTTTAGCAATTAAATTGGTAGGTTTGTCATTAATTCAAAAATGATTTCGCAAGATGGAGCCATTTAATGATGAGTATTTTATGAAGAAGGCTTTTCAGGAAGCGCGATTGGCCTATGACGAGGGAGAAGTCCCAGTGGGTGCTGTGGTGGTTGCTCAAAACCGAATTATCGCACGTGCCCATAATCTTACCGAAACACTTACTGATGTAACCGCTCATGCAGAGATGCAGGCTATAACTGCTGCCGCCAATTTAATGGGGGGAAAATATTTGAATGAATGTACCTTATATGTTACTTTGGAGCCATGCGTAATGTGTGCCGGGGCACTTGGTTGGTCACAACTTGGTAAATTAGTTTATGGGGCAAAAGATGAAAAGCGGGGTTTCTCCAAATTTGCACCTAAAGCACTTCATCCCAAAACAGAAGTGGTGAGTGGTGTGATGGCTGAAGATTGTGCCGATTTAATGACTGCTTTTTTTCAGGAGAAGCGATAAATTATTTATTCTCTTCAATAATTTGCATATAATCTAGATCAGTCATAATACCCTTATGAATCGAAAGATTATTTTTATTACCAGATATAATTATTCCGAAATCGCTATTTAAGTCATTTCTGTCGATAACTGAATCGTTTACGGAAAAATAACGATTATTTGAAATTTGTATAGTTAAACTTGAGTCGTGATATAGATCTATTATTTCAGATATATAATTTGAGAAATCACTTAATGATTCTTCTATGTTAGATTCACCATTATTAAGTTTGATCAGCGAGTCAATTTTTTGTTCATCGGGGTAATAAAAAACAATACTATTCGGTTTTATTTCTAATAGTTCACATTTAGAGCTTTTTTTTTGATTACATGCAATGAGAAAAAATGCAAAAAATAAAGCTTGGAATATTAGAATGTTTAGTTTCATACTAATTTTATTCATTTACAGTAAACCCAACCTGCTTTAAATCCTCGTAATAATTCGGATACGATTTAGTGACTACCATCGGTTCATCAATTTCAAGTTTGGTAAACATAGCAGCAGGAGCGAATGCCAGTGCCATGCGGTGATCGTGATAAGTAGCAATGCAGGGCAAGTCTTCCTTAGTGAGAGTAAATGAACCATCCCATTTTAGTTCCCCATGCTTGGGTTCTATAATCTGAACACCAAATTTTGCCAACTCATTTTGGAGAGCTGCAATGCGATCTGTTTCCTTTATTTTTAAGGTTTCCAATCCAGTAAAATGGAACGGTACTTTTTTCATAACGCATAAAACAGCCATAGTTTGCGCCACATCCGGATTTTCAATAAAATTCAGTTGCAAATGATCCGGTTGAATATTTTCGGTCTTACTTATGACTACGCCATCATTGGTTGCTTTGCTGTCCACACCAAATTGTTTAAACCAACCGGCAATCTCACAATCACCCTGCAGGCTCATCAGTCGCAGATTTTTAAGTTCCACTTCTGCTTCATCAGCAAGGGTAGCCAATTGATACCAATAGGAAGCACCCGACCAATCAGCTTCAACTACAAATTGCTTGGGACGATACGTTTGTTCTTCAATGCGGATTTCATTTCCCTTCCATGCATAACGAATACCAAATTGCTTCATTAATTTTAAAGTCAATTCAATGTAGCTTCTGGAGGTAATTTTGTTCTTGAGGCGTAAAGTCAAACCATTCTCAACTGTTGGCGCAATCATTAACAAGGCAGAAATATACTGACTACTTATACTTCCATCTAATTCCAATATCTTCCCTTTCAGTTTGGATCCCCAGATTTTTAAGGGCGGAAAACCTTCTTCTTCGAGGTATTCAATTTTCGCTCCCAATTCGATTAATGCATCTACTAAAATACTAATAGGGCGTTGCTTCATTCGCTCTGATCCGGTAATCGTCCATTCACCAACAATCTGAGCCAGAAAAGCGGTTAAAAAGCGCATGGCTGTTCCCGCATGTCCAATGTCAAAATGATTGGTATTTGAAGTCAGCACTTTTTGCATCACTTTTGTATCGTCACTATCCGAAAGATTTTCAATCTCGTTCGGACTGTAGCTAAGTGCATTAATAATCAGTGCACGGTTGGCAATACTTTTAGATGAAGGAAGGTTGATACTTCCCTTGATGGTTTTATCTGTCTTTGAAAGGGTAAATTTCATAATTTGCAATTAGAGTCAGGAATTAGGAACAAAGAGCCAAGATTAAATTTAAAGACTTCGGTAGAAATCCAACGCTTCAACAATCAATTCCTTGGAACAATCCTGGTTAATTTCTACCCGACCAATTTCTGGTATTAAGGTGAAATTAATCCGGCTTCCCTCATTCTTTTTATCGTGTGTCATTAATTCATATAATGCATCGTAATCAGCGGTCTGAATTTCAAATTTACCATACACATCCAGCAACCATTTCGAAATGCTTGCCAACTCAGTTTGTGCTAATCCACACATTTTAGCTGAAAGAAAAAGTTCCACAATCATTCCGTAAACAACAGCATGTCCATGTAAGATTGGTTTGCCTTCATGAAGCGCATAACTTTCAAATGCATGCCCGGCAGTATGACCAAAGTTTAATGCTTTACGGATATTCTTCTCGGTCAAGTCATTTTGTACGTGCCAATCTTTAACCGCTACTGAATGAGAAATTACTTCCTGCAATGAATCGTAGTCAATATTATTCAAATCGTAATCCATCAACTCGTCCCAGTGCTCCTTACTTTTTATTAATCCATGTTTCAGCATTTCGGCAAAGCCTGAAAGGAAATTTTCATAGTCAATGGTTTTCAGGAAGTTTGTGTTGATAATAACCGCATCCGGTTCATTAAATACACCAATTTCATTTTTTAAACCGTTAAAGTTAATCCCGGTTTTGCCACCCAAAGACGCATCAACCTGAGACAGCAAAGTAGTAGGGATATTTACAAATGCCATTCCCCGCTTGAAAGTTGACGCTACAAATCCACCCAGGTCAGTCAGCATTCCTCCACCAATATTAATCAATAGCGATTTTCGGTCGGCACCTTTCTCAGAGAGGAATTGCCAAACTTTCTCAACCGATTTTACTGATTTGTTGGTTTCGCCCCCTTCAATAGTTATCGTTTGAATGTTTTTCTCATTTACGAGATTTTCAATCAGCGTTAAACATAATTTTTTTGGGGTTTCTTCGGTTAATAAAAACACTTTTCCCATCGGAAACTTGTCGACAATCTTTTCAAGTTCCGCTTCAATCTGTTGGGAAAAGATAATATTTGAGTGTATTTTTGAAACAGCCATTACTTTGTATTTTGGTGCTGGCAAAGTTAAAATATTTTTGGCAGCCCTTTCAAATCAAAACATATTTGCCGGGATTATTTACGAATCAATAATGCTTTATGGAACTTTCAAATCAAAAAAGGTCGAAAAAAATTAAGAGAACATTCAATCTGTTATTGGTAATTATACTTTTAGTGGTTTTGTTTTTTGTGTGGAAGGAAATGGATTTGGAAGCCATAATTACCGGTGGCGTATTGGTTTTAGTCATTGTGTTTTCTCAATTGGTTAGCCTCAATTATTTCTATTACTCTTCGGATGGAGACGATCTGATTATTCGCTATTACCCACTAATCGCGTTTTTCGGCAAAGAGTACAGCTCGGTTGAGTTTAATAAGAAGATGCTTTACCATGCTGAAATTAAAAAGACTTTCTTGTTTTCTGATTTAGTTGTTGCTATAAAAACCGCCAAAGGAATTGCCGAATACCCTGAAATTAGTTTGTCAGCACTTAGTAAAAAGCAGATTCAGGCAATTTTATCAGACTTGGAAAGCATGGAAAGGGTAAAATAAGCTTTTCTGTTTACGGGGAATTCCTTAATTTTATGGCAAACCCCTGGCGATGAACAAAATCAATATTCTTCAGTATCAAATAGCGTTATCTCTAATACCGGGTATTGGCTGTGTGAATGCTAAAAACCTCATTGCTTATATCGGCAGTGTGGAAGGTATTTTCCAGGAAAAGGAAAATAACCTAAAGAAAGTTCCGGGGATTGGAGTAATAACTGCGAAAAAAATTGCCCAGTCGGATGTGCTTTCCCGTGCCGAGGAAGAAGTAAAATTCATAGAGAAGTATCAGTTACAGACTTATTTTTATTTAGATGAAGATTATCCCTATCGGTTAAAAAGATGTGCAGATGCGCCTTTGTTGTTGTATTCCAAGGGAAATGTGAATTTGAATAAGCGGCAAATGGTTGCAGTTGTGGGAACCCGAAATGCTACAACCTATGGTCAGGAATGTTGCGATTCGCTTATCAACGCCATGGCTGAGCGTAGTGGATATTGCGTGGTTAGTGGGCTGGCTTATGGAATAGACGTGATTACGCATAAAGCCTGCTTGAAATATGAGATCCCAACCATTGGCGTTTTAGGGCACGGCCTGGATCGTTTGTATCCAAGTCTGCATAAATCAACCGCACAAAAAATGCTGGAAGATGGTGGATTGCTGACTGATTTTATTAGCGAGACAAAAATTGATCGTCAAAACTTTCTTCGTCGCAACCGCATTATTGCCGGGTTGTGTGATGCAACGATTGTTGTAGAGTCGGCAGAAAAGGGTGGAGCTTTGGTGACTGCAGATATTGCCGACTCCTACAACCGCGATGTATTTGCATTTCCAGGCAGAGCATCGGATACTTACTCCAGGGGATGCAATCAGTTGATTAAGCAAAACAAAGCGACCTTAATTGAGAATTTGCAAGATCTGGAGTATTTTATGTCGTGGCAACCAGAAGTTGATAAGCCCCGGAAAATACAAAGGCAACTGTTTGTTGAGTTAAGCCATGAAGAGGAATTGATAACTGATGAATTAAAAGAAGGCGAGCTTTTTATCGATCAGCTTTGCCAGCAATGCCAACTCCCAATGGGCAAGGTTTCTTCCATTTTGCTGGATCTTGAATTTAAAGGAATGGTGATGAGTTTGCCGGGGAAAATGTATAAGCTTTGCTGAGTGGAAACATCGGTTAATTGCCACGGTATTGGATGAAAGGGTGTCGATGGGGATTAATGAACTTTACAGGGAAAGAAATATCACCTAAACTTTGTAAACCAAACAGAATACTACCTAAATTCGACACTTCATCGGAAAAAGCTAAATTATCAGATGACAACACTGTTTATTTGACCTAAAACTTAAACCAAGAAATTATGAAACAGTTGTTATTTATCCTTTTCACATTATTGACTACAATACATATTTCATATGCACAAGATGTAAAACCTTACGAAAAAACGACCTGGAATGTAATTCGGGAAAGATTATTTAATGGAGAAAATGCAAAAGCTTATCGGTTTGAAGATGATATTCGTTTTAAAATTATCGGTGCGAAAAACTATCAGGATTCAGCCATTTTTACGCAGATGATTTCTGAGCTAAACGAACTGCTTGAAACCGTTAAGATAAAGATGGTAGATACAGATCCCAACTTCAGACTAACGATTGTACAGGAGCCTGGGGTATCTGCCAATTACAGCCAGGTTACTTCCGGCTCAAAGATTGTAAAGGTTTATGTTGAACTTGGTTTTCCCGGATCTTTCACTGACAAAGAATCGGTTGCACGAATTTATTTCTTTACTATTCGAAACTTGACAAAGCTTTACGCACCACAATATGGAAGCACTGGATATGGCGGTGTTTTTGCTGCTGTCAATTTACTTCAACAATCAGAGGTTGAATTTAATGAAGTAGACAAAGACCTACTAAAAAAGTTATACTCCCAGGATTTCTATAAACAGCTGAAAGAAAGAATAGTCGAGGAATTTGGCTACGAGTTTTATTTAAATTTGAGGTATCAGCAAAGAATAACGAATTTTTCGTATGCGCTAAAAGCCATTTTGCTGCTATTTGGGTTTCTATTTTTCCTCTCAAAGGAATCTAAAAGGAAGGAGAATCCCTGCCTTTTCTTGTACATAAAACAAAGAACGATAATCCTTTTAATACTTCCCTTTTTCTTTTCAGCTGCCAAAATATCCGGAGATCTTTCACTTTTATTAATAACCAGGCCAGTTGTTTTTATAGCTAATTTTTTAATAACTGTCATTTTTGCATTGATGGTTCTGGTATTTATCTATTATGCAGAATCTAAGGTTCTTAAAAGGATAAATAATTTTGCGGGGAAACAGGCTTACATCCTTTTAACTACAATTTCTTCAGCTTCTATAGTTCCAGTGGTTTTGATCTTACTGTATAGTTTATTATCGTCTTTTTTATCGCTTCCCATACTTTCACTTGGTTATTTCTGGAGCGATAATTCATCATGGCTGTTTCTCATTATTTTCATTGCTGCAATACGGGTTTTCTACAATTTTATAAATTATCGTATACAAAGCATGGTGAACCAAAAAGATGTGGAGTTTGCCAAAATGAAAGAGCTCAAAAATCAAGCAGAGTTAGATGCATTGCATTCGCGAATTAACCCACATTTTTTGTATAACTCGCTAAATTCTATTGCTAGCTTAGCCCATGTTGATGCAGACAAAACAGAAAGTATGGCTACTGGTCTTTCAGAGCTTTTCAGGTACTCAATCAACAAGGAAAACAAAACCTATGTTTCTGTTGACGAAGAACTGGAAATGGTTAAGAAATACCTGGAAATAGAAAAGATACGTTTTGGAAGTAAACTTGAGTATGAGATAAATGCTGATGAAAATACGCTGGAAAAGATGATTCCAAAATTTTTGATTCAGCCACTTGTTGAAAATGCAATAAAACACGGTCTGTCAAAAATAAAAAGTAGAGGTAAAATAGCAGTTGAAGTAAAACAGCAAGAAAAGGATTTATCGATTTCGATTTTTGACAACGGTCCCGATTTTCCGGCAGAACCAGTAAGTGGTTACGGTCTTCAAAACTTGCACGATAAACTGGATATTATTTATGGAAATGATGCCATTATCAATTGGGAAAACGGCGCGAATAAAAACGTTAATATTATTCTGAACAATCAGCTTAAACTATGAAAAACAACCAACCTTATAAAACAATTATTATTGACGACGAACCCTTGGCACGCTTGCGTTTAAAGTCAATGATTTCAGAATATCCTGAAAAGTTTGAGATCATTGGAGAAGCTGAAAACGGCGAAGATGCTATTACGAAAATAAACCGTATGAGGCCGGAGTTTATTTTTCTGGATATACAGATGCCAGAAGTCAGTGGATTTGATGTTCTAAAGAAACTTGACTACTTGCCCAAAGTTATTTTTTGCACGGCTTATGACGAATTTGCGTTGGAAGCTTTCGATACCAATTGCATCGACTATTTGGTAAAACCGCTAACTAAAGAAAGATTTGCAAAAACCATTGTCAAACTGAACCAATTTAATGGGGACAGTTCTAAAATTAACCTGAATAATCTCATTGAACAATTCAATCAGGAATACGCTAGGAAAGAAGCCACATCGATTCCTGTAAAGGTGGGCGATAGGGTGATTTTTGTTCGATTGGACGAAGTCTCTTATTTCCAGGCCAATGAAAAGTATGTGACTATCGTTACCAAACACGCCAAATCATATGTTTTAGATTCGAGTTTAAAAAAGATGGAAGATAAATTGCCTGCATATTTTATTCGGGTACACAAATCGTATCTCATTAATAAAAACCTTTTGAAGGAAATCAGGAAACATTTTAACAATCGCTTTGTCCTACTCCTTGATGATTACAGTCAAAGTAAAATTACAAGTGGGAGGAGCTACTATCAAGCAATAAAATCTTTACTCGAATATTAGTTGTCTAAATATAAAACACTCTATCATTTGGTTTCCTGTTATTACATGAAGGGAATAAATGAAAAGAATTTATTGGAACTAGGAAGATAATTTAAGCAATGTGAAAACGCTTAAATAGAGACTTATTCCCGGCATTTAGACTCTCTGTCTACAATTTTCAACTTTAAGTTATATCTGTACAAGATTTTGAGCACCTAATCATGCTGGTGCATGATCGTATCTCGTTTCCCAATAGAATAATAACCTTACGATGAAATCCTCCGGAGCAGGTGCAATTTCTCCGGAAATCGGATTGATTTCTATTGCTTCCAGATGAAATTTTATACTATTTTTGGGGACGAAAATTTACGGTTGGTCACAGTATCTGGAAACACCGTATACATATCTATTCTCTATATGGACAATACCAAACTTGCCACAAAACCGCATTATCTAATATTGGATGGACTTCGGGGAGTAGCAGCTATTATCGTGGTGTTTTTTCACCTTACCGAACCGTTAGCCACTGGACACCTTGACAATGTTGTGAACCATGGTTACCTGGCAGTTGATTTTTTCTTTCTCCTCTCCGGCTTTGTAATTGGTTATGCCTACGACGACAGATGGAACAAAATAACCATCGGCAGCTTTCTTCGGCGCCGGTTCGAGCGGCTGCAACCACTCGTTGTATTGGGCATGACGCTTGGCGCTATTGGCTTTTATTTTACTGATTCAACGATCTGGCCACTTATTCATACTGTTCCGGTGTGGAAGATGATCATTGTAATGCTGATAGGATATACGATAATACCCATACCACTTTCTATGGATATACGTGGCTGGCAGGAAATGCATCCTCTCAATAGTGTTGGCTGGTCATTATTTTTCGAGTATATAGCGAATATTCTCTACGCGCTGGGGCTAAGGAAATTATCGAATAAGGCAATGGCTTTCTTTGTCGTACTGACAGGTGCATTACTTTTGCATCTTGCTGTTACTAGTCCGAATGGAGACGTTGCCGGTGGCTGGACACTTAATGTTGAACACATGCGTATTGGAATAACACGTACCTTATTCCCATTTTTTGCAGGTTTGCTTTTATCTCGGGTAGCGAAGCCTACTTACATCAAAAATGCTTTCTTTTGGTGTAGTCTGCTGCTTGCGGTTGTTTTGCTCATGCCAAGAATAGGCGGTGAAGAACATCTTTGGATGAATGGTTTGTATGAAGCTTTTTGCATCATCATCGTCTTTCCTGTAATTGTATATTTCGGTGCGGGAGGTGTGGTGCATAAACAAATGGCAAATAAAATTTGTAAGTTATTTGGGGATCTTTCTTATCCCTTATACATGACACATTATGTGCTTGTTTACTTTTACGTGGCATGGGTGAGCAATCACAGTGGCGTTACATTGTGGCAGGCTTTGCCAAATGCACTGCTTACTTTTACAGGAGCTATCGTGTTGGCATATGTAAGTTTAAAGTGGTACGATGAACCGGTAAGAGCCTGGTTACGGAAAAAGCTGAAGTAGTGAAAAGGAAAATGTATTATTTGCTTGTTTTCAGTGTTTTGTGATGTTTCACCCCTGTGTTCGTCGAAAATTTAGTATTGTTGCGAGTTAAAGGATTTTGTAGAATCATTAGACTTCTACTTCTTTCTCAGAATTATTGAATAGGGTACCTTCGAGGTAGGGTACTCCACCTCAGAGGTACCCCTCCCCACCTCAAAGATGGGTGTTTGAACCTCCGAGCTTCCTGTTTGTACCTAAAAGCTCCGTGATTTGCCGATCGAGGTACTGATATTAGCTACAAGCTCCCTGCTAATATGCAAGGAGCCATCATACTCACTTTTCCCTGAAACAATCCATTGTCATATTACTGTATTTACAATTTTAAGAAAGCATGAAGTTCAATTTAAATTCGGTGTATGTATAATGATATAAAAGGATACGGTATAAAATCATTATTTTTGGCATGAACTAAAACACTGGAAAATAAAGAACAGCTATGGAATACAGCTTTGCAATTTTGAGAAGAGTAAATTTTAAATTATTGATTACGTTGTGTGTTTCGGGAATAATCATTTCCTGCAGCCAGCAAGAACCCGACTATACATCTGAGCTAATGCGATTGAAAGAGGAGACTCAAAATGCATTTTCAACTGACATTGCCGAATTTAATGGCTATGAAGGCAGACCTGAGTCGGATGGACCATACAACAGCAGTAACAATGAAGCTTTTTTGCAGGAAAATATCCCAATGTTTACGTGTTCAAATAAAGATTTTACTGCTGTTTATAATTACAGGTGGTGGATGATGTCGAAACACTTCCGCCGCTGGACAGACCCGGAGGAAAACAAGGACTATTGGATAATTACCGAATTTTTTGGCTGGCCGGCCCATGGCAGTATCAGCGGGGCGATTTCCTGCCCAGCCGGACACCAGTTTTATGACCTAAGGTGGTTCCGGGACCCTCAATATTTAGAATCATACATCGATTTTTATATGAAAGGATATGCCTCCAGGCATAATCAACGGAAAGGTGGCAACTTTCATAGCTACATCGAACGTCCCGAAAGCCATCATTTCTCCAGCTGGATGGTAGATGGAACCGAAGCCTTCCTTAAAATTCATCCCGATAACAGTTGGCGAGACAGCTTGCTTCCTTATATGGAAAAGCATCAACAGGTGTGGGACGAAAAGTTCATGGTCAGTAAAAATGGGGCTCATACCGACGGACTCTATAAAGTGTTGGATCTTTATGATGGTATGGAGTTTACAATTTCAGCAGCCCTTCCACTTATTGAAAGCGACGGCCCTTACGCCATTTATACCAACGAAGACTGGAAAAAGTATTACCTGGGCTGGGGATCAATAAACGACCTCAGAGGTTCCGATCATGTAAAAAAATATAGCAAAGCTTTTGCGAATGCCTATCCTTTGGTGTACTTGGTGCGTCCTTCAATTAATAGTTACTACTATGCAAATTTAAAATCATTAGCTACGCTGTATGGATTAAAAGCCGAAGAGTCAGGGAATCAGTCAGACTACGACAAAAGCAGTACCTACCTCGAACGATCAAAAGCACTGCAACAAAAGGCTCTGTCGGTGTTGTGGAACGAAGAGGATCAATTCTTTTATTCATTTACTGCGGCCGACAACGAATATGGAATAAAAGACAAAGCTTCCAGGGTAAGAGAATCGGTAGGCTATACTCCCTGGTACTTTAATATGATTCCCAAAAACGAAACCAAATATGATGCGGCCTGGGAAATGCTCTTTTCAGATAAAGGTTTTAACAATGTAAAAGGAATGACCACAGCCGAGATACAGCATCCTTTGTATAACGAACAGTCGTATGCTTGGAACGGACGTGGCTGGCCATTTCAGAACTCCGTGGTGAATAAAGCGTATGCCAACTACCTTAAAAATTACAAAAGCCAAATTACTGTGCCTGACAAAGAACGGCTTTATATGCTGATTGAAAAACTGGTGGCTATGCACGGGAAAGAACGAAATATTGGTGAATGGTATATCCCGAGCAACGGAGAGGAATTTGGTGGAGTTAAAGACTACTTTCACTCCACGTTCCCCGACATGCTGATCGAGGATTTACTGGGTTTTACATCTTCGCATAAAAATGAATTTTCGATCAACTCCCTTCTGCCGGAAGATAAATGGGATTATTTCTATTTAGGCAACCTTTGTTACCATGATCATGATGTTGATATTATTTGGAAGAAAGATTGGAATCCGGATATCGAAGGCAATCAAAGTAAACTCTGTGTCTGGATCGATAATCAGCTGGTAAGTAAAAGTGATTCTTTAAATGAAAAGCTAACAGTAACGCTGAATTAAAGCACCTAACACAAATGAGTTTAAAGCAGGATGCTTTTTGTGCTAATTATTGCGATATCCTGCCGGGCTGGCAGTAGCTTGATTCAGTGTCTAAATTCCAACAATCCGGCATTGGTTTAACCTGTTTCCATCTTCCAACTTAAGAATGTATCTTTGCAGGCTATGACAACATTCGAAGAATTAAAGGTAAACAAGTCAATATTGAAAGGGTTGGATGAACTTGGGTTTGTAGAACCAACTCCCATTCAGGAAAAGGCAATTCCAGTGATCCGTTCAGGCGTTGATGTGCTGGGAATTGCACAAACAGGAACTGGTAAAACAGCTGCATACTTGCTTCCAATTTTTATGAAATTGGTAAAAGCAGAAGGCGAAGATCCCCGTGCATTAATTTTAGTGCCAACCCGTGAATTGTCGATTCAGGTGGGAGAGGACATTGCTGAATTAACTCAATACAGCAACATTCGTCATGCGGCAATTTATGGTGGAATTGGCTGGACAAAGCATGCTGACCTTGTTGAACCCGGAATTGATATTTTGGTAGCCACACCTGGCCGTTTGTTTGATTTGTATAGGAATGGTGTTTTGTCGTTGAAAAAGATTAAAACGCTTGTGATTGATGAAGCAGACAGAATGCTCGATATGGGATTTATGCCACAAATTAGGCAATTGCTGGAGATCATTCCGGTGAAACGTCAGAATTTGCTGTTCTCAGCTACCTTTAACGAGAATGTTGAAGAAATGAGTCATGAGTTTCTGGACTTTCCGGAGCGCATTGAAATTGCTCCTTCTGCAACACCAGCCGAATTGGTGCAGCAATCGTATTATAAAGTACCGAATTCACGAACCAAGTTGAACCTGATTCGCTATTTATTGCAGGATGAGCAGACGTTTTCGAGGGTGATTATCTTTGTAAGTACCAAGGAAAATGTGGAGTCTGTTTTTAAAATTATCAAGCGAAAAACAGAGGGTGAAAAACGAATCATGCATTCCAATAAAGGCCAAAATTCCAGGGTAAATGCAATAAACGCCTTTAAGGATGGAGAGGTGCGGATATTAATTACCACCGATGTTTCTGCCCGTGGAATTGATGTGAGCATGGTTAGTCATGTTATAAATTTTGATTTGCCACAACGATACGATGATTATGTGCATCGAATTGGCAGGACAGCAAGGGCAAACAATACCGGCGAGGCAATCACCTTGATTGATCCTTCTGAAGAATACCATCTTCGTAAAATAGAAGAGGTTATTCGGATGGAAATTACTGAGATGGAAATCCCAGAAGATGTTGAGGTGATGGAAACCAGCAAAGATGAGCGGCAAAGACAATTAAGGGAAATTGATCGCCAGAAAAAATTGGAGTATCCGGATTTTAAGGGGGCTTTTCATGTGAAGAAGCGAAACTTTTCGAACAAAACAAGCACGAAGCCCAGCAATCCGCCAAAGCATGCAGCCAAACAGAAAAAGCATCGAAAGGGCAGGAGACGTTAATTTTTATTCAAAGATAGTTTGTTTTTGCTAAGCCTATTGTTGGTTTAAATAAGTATGAGTTGACAGAAAAATAGTGGAACACTATTCAATGGATGAAGGTAGAACGAAATAGAAAAGAGAACCTTCTCCATTCACGGCATTGCTGAGCACACCAACTTCGCCGCCAAGTTTTTCAATAATTCTCTTTACAATTGAAAGACCCAAACCATTTCCTTCAGCGCGAGAAGGATCCAATCTTGAGAATTTCAGAAATAATTGTTTCTGTTCTTCTTTACTAAGTCCTTTTCCGTTATCCTTGATCCAGAAACGAACTTGTCGCTGAAGAGGGAGTTGATCAGCACCCATTTCCAATATTGGAGGATTGCCTCCATACTTTATGGCATTACTGATGTAATTAACCCAAACTTCTTCAATCCAGGGAGCATAGCCTAAAGCCGTCGGCCAGCTTTTGGGTGTTTTTATTAGTACATCGTTTGACTCGATCATGTCTTTTAATCGCTTGATACTTTCAGTAACAACCGAAGCCATATCAACCTCTGTACATTTGACGTCTTGTTGCCTTACACTGGCAAGGGTTAAAAGTTCTTTGGTAACATGCAAGGTTTTATTCGCGGATAGCTGAATGAGCTCATTGATTTCGCGCATTCCTTCCTCATTTTTATGCTCAATCTCCATTTCCATCATATCGGTGCAGGTTACAATAGCACCAATCATGTTTTTCAGGTCATGAGCAACGGTGTGCGCAAAAGCATCCAAATCGGCAATCAATCGTTCCTTCTCACTAATTTCAGATAGCAATCGTTGATTGGCAATTTTTGTTTCCTGCTCGTTGCGGGAGCGCTCAGTAATATCTCGAAATACCACAAGCCTTCCGGAATAGAGTTTTCGTTTATCATACAAACAGGAAATGCGAATGTCAAATGAATATTTTTGGTTGTTTAGTTCGGAGGAAACCTCCAACTGCTCAATATCCCTGTTTGAGGCTAATTGATCAATCAGACTCTTCATCTTTGGAAATGCTTCCGAAAGTTTTTTCCCCAGAATATGTTTTGAATCTTCTCCGGTTATATTGAGAAATGCAGGATTAACATCCGCAATACGTCCAAGCTTGTCAACCACAATCACGGCATCTTGCATGATGTCTATTAATTTATTCCGTGCAAAAGGAACCAGGTTGAAAATGCCATATCTTATATTAATGTACGCCAGTAAAATTCCTGAGAATAAGAAGAAAACTGGTGTCCAGTCAAAACCAGCCACTGGGTTTACATTAAATAGGTACATCACATTTCCGGCCACAGGAAGAAAACAAGCCAATACTAAAATCACAAGCTGAGATTGGAAGTATTCAGGGAAACGAAGTAGAAGCTGCATGATATTTACCACGCTTATTAACAATAGGGAATAGGTGAAGATAAAGAGCATCCAAAATGAAATGCCGTAGGTGTATATCGTTGTGTTGTGTTCTGGATTTATTTTAGCTGATATCCAGTGTAAATGGTGCCAATCATTCGTAAAAACAATTGCAATAAATATTAATGGAATGATGACTAAAATAGCTTTTAATTGTTTTGTGAGTAAATTCTCTTTGGAAGAGAAACTTAGCGCAAAAAGTAAAAAACTCACTGGAGTAAATGCAATTCCCAAATAGGAAAATTTGGACCAAAATAACTTTAATTCGATGGTAGTTGCTGAAAATTCCAATGCATAGAACAGAGCCCATAGTGCAGTGAAAAATTGAAGAAACGATAAGTAAAGTACTCCCGGATTTTTACGGTATTGAAATAAATATAGACAAATTAACAGTCCAACTATCCCTGTTGATATCAACAACAAGGTTAAAGGGGTAATGAGATATGATCCAATTTCAAACATAATTTCTTACTTATAAAAATAGAGAAAGAAATTATACTAATTCTAAATGTTCGAGTAAAATTTTCAATCCAAGGCAAATTAGTATGAGTCCACCGGCAATTTCGGCGTATTTGTTGACCCTTGGTCCGGTCTTTTTACCGATGAGAACCCCTGTCATAGAGGCCAAAAAAGTAACCATGCCGATAATAAATATTGCGATTAGAATTTTTTCCAAAAAGACAGACATGCTAAATCCAACTGCCAAAGCATCAATGCTCGTTGCAATTCCGAGAACAATAGCGACTGGCAGTTTTAAGGGATCTTTAATTTCCTTGGTTTCCTTGGTTCCTAAATTTTCAATGATCATTTTTCCACCGATTAATGAAAGAATACCAAAAGCAATCCAATGATCGACAGGCTCAATTAATTGGCGGACACTGCTTTCAAGCAGCCATCCAATTAAAGGCATTAATGCTTGAATAATTGCCAGGATGATAGCAAGTTTGGCAGCTTGAAAGAAACGTATATGTGGAATATTTAATCCACTAATGACCGAAACAGCAAAGGAGTCAAATGATAATCCGAGTGCAAGAATGAAAGCTGTTATATAATTCATCGGTCAAGATTTGAAGCGACAAAGCTATAAAAAAATCAATCAAAGACATATGCGGATGAAAGATGAATGCAATTCTTTCTGGAATTTTTGATTTCCAGATAGGTTCCTTTATTCTTTGTTCTTAGCAATCGGAATCGTGTGATTTGTATGATTTCTTTCCAAAGTTCCAGGATGTAAAATGATAGCTTGCCTACAAATAGGATGATGAAAATGGAGGAAAGTGAAATCAATATATTATTGGTTAGTGTCCACATGACGATAGTCGTGGCCACAAGAAAAATAAAATGAGTAATTAATCCTGCCACAAATTGGAATGTACTGTAAAAAGTGTCATCCTTAACTTTGCGTTGAATATACCAGCGCGGTAACCAGAATGGTATTAGGAATAAAACATTTCCCAATATTAATACAGGCGTTAGTGTAATAGCCAAAATCGTTTTTAGTGTAAAGCTACTTCCTATGTGTGTTTCATTTTTAACCGTTTCATCTTTTAAATGATACTCATCAAGTTTTTCTCGATAACCGTCAACAGTTTGATGCAGTGCAACGAAACTTTCCGGATTTTCTTTCTCTTTACGATCAAGCTGATCCATTAATTTTCTGTCGGAATAAAAGCGATTAACTATTTTATTTTTATCTGTGTTATTTATTTCTACATATTCTTCCCCCCAGATTTCCCTTAGCAATTCATAATTCTCATAATGATTTTTGCTGGGGATATCTAGTATTAGTTTCTGTAAGTTCGAAACAATGTCCTGGCGCAAAGTCAGGGCTGCTTTGTAATCATTTTCTTCGTATTCTTTTTTATAATCTGAAAGCTTAATTGGCTCACCGTAATTAATTAAAATGCTCCGGTTAAAATGCCAGTAATGGCTGTAATAAACTCCAACAGGTAATACTTTCAAATTAAGATTGAAATTATGTTTTGCTTCCGCCAGAAATGCAATTCGGGGAACAGCTTTTTTATGAGCGAGCATATGTCTTCTTCCTGAATGTGCAGCTTCTGGAAAGAGGCCAACTGCTTTGTTATTTTCCAATACCTTAATTGCTGTATCGAAAATATCCTCATTTTTACCAAGATTATCTTTTCCATCACGGATTCTGTATATCGGTAAAATCTTGAGAAATTTTAAAATAGAGACAACAAATTTTGAATTGAATATGTCGGCTCTTGCCAGCCAAACAGGTTGTGTTTTATTCGTGCATAAAATGGCCAATGGATCCATCAGTGCATTTTGATGGTTTGGCGCGAAAATTATCGGGGAGCCGTATGGGATATTCTTTTTCCCAATCACTGTGATTTTTCGATGACTCAGCCACATGGCAAATTGAACCACCACTTTTAGAACTGCATATCCCAATGACCATTTTTCCATATTAGGCCAGTATCGTTTTTCTGGACCATACAGAGGCCATAGCCAGTCCACTTATGATGTGCCATATTCCCCACCATGCCGCAATGATGGTCATTCCGCCAAGCTCAAGTTCCGGTGGAAATATTTTGGGATTGAACATGAGGGCCAATGCTAATCCAGAGTTTTGAATTCCTGTTTCTATTGTAATTGTTCGTCGATCAATGCGTGGGCGTTTCAATAAAGAGCTAAAGGCAAAGCCAGTAGTTAAAGCCAATGCATTGTGAAGAAGAACGATAAAGAAAACCAGGTGAATGTATTTAATGAAATGGTCAAAGTTTGCTGATAACATTGCAACAACCATGATTACAAAAAACAAAACAGATCCGGTTTTTATTGGTTTTTTGATTATTTCGGTCGTTCTCGGAAATTTCTTTGAAAATAACAATCCAATGATAACGGGTAATCCCAAAAGAATGAAAACTGTTTCAAACATCTGAAGTTTGTCTATTTCCAATGGTCGAAGCAGTTCCTGAGCTGCTGAAGCGTTATAATATTTGATATAAAAATCACCCCAAATAGCAAAGTTTAATGGTGTCATAAAAATGGCACTTAAGGTAGCAAAGGCAGTTAAACTAACAGATAGCGCAGCATTTGCTTTGGCCATCGAACTCATGAAGTTGGAAATATTTCCTCCGGGACACGAAGCTACCAAGATCATTCCTAGCGCGACAGTGGGAGTGGGGTTAATAATAATTGCCAAAATAAAAGTCAGGAATGGAAGTAAAAGAAACTGAGAGATAATTCCGGTTATCGCGGATTTTGGTTTTTGGATTACAGACTTAAAATCCTCCATCTGAATGTCAAGTGCTACACCAAACATGATAAATGCCAACGCAATGTTTAGAAATAACAATCCTGATTGGGAAAAATTTAGTCGGACGTGATCCAATATCTCCAGCGAATTCATAAGCACCAGTTTATACAAAGGGTTAAAAATAAAAAACTATTGAAAGAAACAGGCTTACTTTCAATAGTTTTTAATGTGTTATAGAAATGACAGGTGAATATCTTATTTAGGCATACTGAACCCAAATAGCTCCATCATCTTTTTAGGAATATCAGTATTTTCCATAATTCCGGTGAAATTCTCAGCACCAGGGCCATAGGCAAAAACAGGCACCATAATACCAGTATGACCACCAGTGGTGAAACCTCCTTTAAAATCGCCTGTAGATAAATTACCACCTGAAACTGAAAGTCCGCCAGTTTCATGATCTGCAGTAACTACTATAAGCGTATTGCCATCTTTGGCTGCAAATTCCAGCGCTTTGCCAATACTTTGGTCAAAGTCAAGCATTTCTTCAACAATATAAATTGCATCATTTTGATGGCCACCCCAATCAATTTGAGAGCCTTCAACCATTAAAAAGAAACCTTTATTGTTCTTGCTTAATAAATTAATAGCCGTTTCTGTAGCTACTGGCAGCATATCGCCCCTTTCATCATATCGGGGGTTGTGTTCGTCTGCGGTTAAGCCTGCAAGTTTCCCTGATTTAACCTTGGCAATTTCATCAATATCCTGTAGTACCTGGTAGCCTTTCTTTTTTAATTCGACGGTTAAATCCTTACCGTCTTTTCGTTGTGTGAAATGCTTATAACCACCACCAATAAATAAATCAATATCAGTTTGCAGGAAGTCAGCTGCAATCGCTTCATACATATTTCTGCTAGGTTGATGAGCAATAAACGAGGCGGGTGTTGCATGCGTAATTGCCGATGTTGAAACCAGTCCTGTTGATTTATTATTTTCTTCAGCAAGTTCTAATATTGTTTTTACATCCAGTGTGTCCGGGTTCACTCCAATTGCGCCGTTATAGGTTTTTATACCTGCAGATAGAGCAGTTCCTCCGGCAGCAGAGTCTGTGATGTAATTGTCTGAAGAATAGGTTTTAGAGAAACCTACGTTTTTGAAATTGCTCAGAAATAAGTTTCCATGATTTGCTGTTAATCCAGCATATATCTGAGAAGTACCCATTCCGTCACCAATCATCAGGATGATGTTTTTCGGCTTCTTTGATTTAAACTTTTGCGTGTATGTTTTTACCTGGTAGGCATCCTGTCCATGATAAATCTTTACTGAGTCCTCTTTGGATATTGCTTTATAATTTTCTTGAGCCATTAGAGGAAAGGCTGCAAAAGCTGCAATTGCAAAAAATACTATTCGTTTCATCTGTTTAAAATTTTTTGATTTCTGAATGTTCAAAAAATTTGAAGACATTCAGGAACTCACATAAATTTTAATCATTCTTGTTTGTGAATTTAGAATGAAGAAAATTCATGTTCGTTTCATTCTTTTCTTTTTATTGATCTCATAAAACTAATTATAAAATCAGGAGTTGGTTTAGATAATATATTAATTTATTGGTTAAGGTAAATTTTGTTTCTTTTCCCATTCTTCACGATTAAATTGATCAGCAAGTTTATACTTGATTTTTTTATCGGCATGTTGTAGATCAAGAATCCCCAGAACAATAAAATCTGAAATAATCTGACCAGCATCTTTCAATGTAATATGTACTTTTCGCGAGAACGCAGATAAACTGATTGACTCATTTTTCTCCAAATAGTCGAGTAGGAATTTTTCATTTTTTGAGTATTGAATGAAGATTCCTTTTTTGCTGTTTTGTTTTCGCCAAACATCAATTAAAACCTTATTCGCTAAACGATTTTCATCATGCTGACGAAAGTAGGCGAGCCATTTTCCGTCCTCATCCTTTGCAAAATGCGGTTTATTTTGACTTGGATCAATGGTGACTTCCAGAACTGTTTTCCCATCGACAAGATGTTGCTTCACATCGAAATTAATTTCGGGCTTACTATATATTTTTGCAGCTGCTTCAATCATGTAATATTCTTCTTCCGATCTAACGCCTGCAATGTTTCCATTGTCTTTAACCCCAATTAAAAGTCTGCCTCCATCGGTGTTGGCAAAGGCCACCAATGAGCGGGCAATCTTTTTAGAATCATTAATACAATATTTAAAATCCTGCCCTTGATGCTCTCCTTCAAGGATTAATTTGGATAAATAATAACTCACAACAATTCAATCTTCTATCAGAGAACGTTTGTCTCTTTCGTTTGTTTTAAATTTCGATTCCAAATAACACACGAACCAGGTATCCTAAGCCGAATGATAATAGTCCCACAACCGTGCTGAGTATGACCATCTCGAGGAAACGTTTTCGAAAAGGTTGATCATTCGCAACCGATATGTAGTAGCTGTATAGAAAGACAACAAATACCGAGTCGACAACCGCAACAGCAAGTGCCATAAATGGGGACGCAAAAATAAGGAAAGGTGCAACCAAAAATACCACCGCAAATAGATAGGCAATACCAGTGAAAATTGCAGGTTTTATTGCTCCTTCAGCGTTACCCTCCGATTTGTGGGAAAGATATTCTGACGAAGACATGGATAAAGCTCCGGCAATTCCAGCTATTATTCCCGCCAATGCGACCAACTTGGTGTTTTGAAGAGCAAAAGTAAGACCAGCCAAGGTTCCCAATATTTCAACAAGTGCATCATTCAACCCCAGAACAATCGAACCAATATGCTCCAGCTTATCTTCCTTGATCATTTTAATTAACTCTTTCTCGTGGTCGTTTTCATCCTTGCTGACTCCGACGGCTTCTGGTATTTCTTTTGCTAATTGATCGTAGTTAATTTGAGCACTTTCTTCGCCACGTTCCATTAATTTAATCCCGAACGTGATTCCAAAAATCCGGGCAATCCAATAATACTTCCAAATATCCCATTTGCTTGGATTTACCTCACGACCTGTATAATTCATCCATATCTTATAATGTCTGAGCTCGTCTTCTGCAATATTATTTAGCACATCAGAATTATGAGTGTTTTTAATTCTTCTGGCGAGTCTTTTGTAAATATGATATTCAGTTACTTCGTTTCGCTGAGCAATTATCAGTTGCTTGCGAGCTTCTGGAGATATTGGCTTACGTTGCATATTATTCATTTTTTAACCATTCATATAATTGGTAATGATCGGCATCCATTCCCATTTTTTGATAAACCTGATGCGCATCAGTATTACTTTTATCAGCATATAAACGAATACCTTTTAGATTAGGGTGGTTATCAACAAGGTCGCGGATATGCATGTACATATTGCGATAAATTCCCTTTTGACGAAAATCTTTCAAAACAAAAACAGATTGAATCCATAATATCGTTCCATCTCGCCAATCGCTCCATTCAAACGTAGTTAACAAGGACGCGACAACTTTCCCATTAATTTCGGCTACGTAATATTTACCTTTGGTTGAATCTTTAAAAACGGCATGAACTCCATTGGTGATGATATCTGTATCCAATTCAATGTTTTCAGTTTCCAATGCCATTTTTTGTTGAAAATCAATAATATCTGGTGCATCTTGCGGGATGGCTTCTCGAATAATCATACTTGTAAATTTGATTGTTAAAAATAGTAAAACTAGCTTTAAAGTCTCAATACCCCTAAAATACTTTTTATGAAAATTGCTGTTGCATCGAAAAACCCGGTTAAGCTAAATGCTGTAGAGTATGGCTTTGAAGCTTGTATGAAAAAGCATGTAGAAGTTATTGGATTCAATGTAGAGTCTGGTGTGCCAGATCAGCCATTATCTGATGAGGAAACTTTAACGGGAGCTCTGAATCGAGTTGAAAACGTCATGAACAAGAATGGTGACGCTGATTTTTTTGTTGGAGTTGAAGGTGGTGTTCATTTTGAAGAAAATGATTTATTTGCATTTGCCTGGATAGTTATTTCAGATGGTAAAAATATCTCGAAAGCGCGAACTGGGAGTTTTTTATTGCCACCAGAAATTGGAAGGCTGATAAAAGAAGGCATGGAACTTGGAGATGCTGATGATCGAGTATTCAACCAAACAAACTCGAAACAGCAAAATGGTGCTATTGGGTTGCTGACCGATGACATTGTTACCAGGGAAATATTATACCATCAGGCTGTTATTTTAGCACTAGCTCCATTTCTGAACCGTCGATTGTATTTTCAAGATTAGCATCAACTGGAGGATTCAGTTTTTCATCAATCATTTTAATGAATAATTCTTCAATAATTGGTTTTGTGATATAGCCATCACAACCTTCTTCCATGTATTTTTTTCGGTCGTTTTCGAGCGCAAAGGCTGTTTGTGCAAGAATGGGTATTGCATTGTATTGCTTTCGAATATAGGGTATCAAATCAGTTCCAATTCCATCTGGCAGCCGGATATCCAGTAGAACCAAGTCAATTGCATAATTTTGTTTTAAGAATTGGTGTGTTTCTTCACAGCTGGAAGAACGTAAAATACGTACCTCTGTTTGTTTTAGTACTTCCCGCAAGAATAAGAAGTTAGAATCGTCGTCTTCAATAATCAGGATGGACCTACCTTTCCATTTGATGGTTTTGTTTTTGACAGGAGCGGCTTGAATTTCGGTCTTAGTTTGAACTGGAAGGTATGGTAATGTGAAGTAAAATTTAGAATACTCATTTTTTTGAGATTCTACCCAAATGTCTCCACCCATAAGTTCCACCAATCTTTTAGATATTGACAAGCCAAGTCCTGTACCACCAAATTTCCTTGTCAGTGTTTCATCGGCCTGGCGAAAATGCTCGAAAATCATTTTCTGCTGTTCAGCCCGGATCCCTATTCCCGTGTCATGAACGCAAAATTGCAGGAAGTTTCCTTGCAAAGTATATCCAACTCGAATTTCGCCTTCATCAGTAAACTTAATTGCATTATTCAACAAGTTGATAAGCACTTGGCGTAATCTTACTTTATCCGTTCTAATCAACGGATTTATGTTGTTAGTGTTAGTGTTGTCAACGGTTATCTGAATATTTTTGCTTTTTAATAATGTATTCTCAGAGTCGTTGAGTTTAATTACTTCAAAAATTAAATCATTGATATTGACATCGCTTTTAAGCAGGCTAATCTGGTTAGCTTCTAATTTAGAAATGTCAATAATGTCTGAGATTAGAGTCATCAGGTGATTAAAGTTGCTGTCTATCAGCTCGAAAAATTCTTCTTTGGTCTCATCATCTAATTCGTCATCGCGCAATAGGCCTAAAAAACCCATAATGCCATTAATCGGAGTCCTTATTTCGTGACTCATATTCGAAAGGAAGGATGATTTTAATCGGTCACTTTCCTCCGCTTTTTCTTTTGCCTGGATGAGTTCTTGTTCTGATCGGTTACGCTCAATGATTTTCCACACTGTATTCATTAATAACTGAATTTGGTGGATGTCATTTTCGGTGAAATCGTCCTGTTTATTGGCTAAACTTACGAGGGAAACAATCTCTTTATTCCAAAAAATAGGTACGCTTATGTAATTTTCAATAGCTGGGTGTCCTTCAGGGAGTTTTTTTGCCTGGTGTTTCTTTTGTCCGTAACTATTGAAAATGATAGGTTCACGTTTGCGAATAGCCTCAGCCCATATCCCCGCGTCATCAAGGTGATGTTTGGTTTTCTTTTCTCTAATAGTGCATTCTTCGGTAACCGATTTTGACCAACTATTGAGGTTGAAGGTCATATTTTTCTCGTTGTAGTGATATAGAAAACCGATTTTGCTTTGAGTGAACTTCAGCGCTTCTTCCAAAGCATGATCTAAAATCTCAAACTGGCTAAGATGATCCATTTGCGTAATGTTGAGCAAACTTTTCAGTCGCTCTTCACTTTGTTTAATTTTAGCATCTGCAGTTTTTAATTTTGTAATGTCTTTTGTAGTAACCAGTACTCCCTGGGGTTTACCTTCTGTGTCTGTTATTTTGGAAAACGTTGTAATTACATTCCTTTTTTTAGAATTAATAAGGTGTTCGTCTTCATAATCAAGCGACGTTGAGCTCTGAGAAATTTCCTTCAACCGTTGTTTGAATTTATGATACAGCTTTTCGTCTAAGACTTCACGGATGTGCTTACCTGCAAAATCTTCTGGTTTGCCACCAAGATAGAGGGCAAACAATCTATTCATAAATACAATTTTCCCTTTGGGAGTGAAATATGAAATGTAGATATCTGCTTTATCCTGTACCAGGTTGTATCTTTCTTCACTTATTTTTAATGCATCAAGTGCTTCTTTTTTGTCACTTACATCTCTTGATTGAGAAACGTATCCGGTAATTTCGCCCTTATTGTTCCGAAGTGGAGTAATGGCCATTTCAACCCATCCTGTTGTCTTGTCCTTTTTTACAACCTGATAATTGCCTGTGATTTTTCCCAGTGTTTTGTCGGTTGCATAAAGAGACCTTACTTTTAAATAACTCTCGGGAGTGAGTACATCACCCATTCCGAGTTGTAAAAACTCTTCTACTGTATAACCAACAATTGTTTTAACAGATGGACTCGCGTATGTAAACTGTAGATTTCCATCAACCAATGCAATTACATCAGAGGAGTTCTCTGCAACAAGTTTGTATTTTTCTTCAGTATCCTTTAATGTGATTAAAGCTTTAGTTTCTTCAGTTACGTCGTGCAGAAATTCAACGAAGTGAGTTGGTGTTTCATTTTCATCCCGAACGAGATGCATCTTCATTTTGAAATAGCGATCTTTCAAATGGACTGGTGTATCTACCGGGCAGGAATGAAAACTTGAACGGCAGTCTTCTTTCGGACAAAACAAACAGGGATCCTGACTATTATATAATAATTGATGACACTTCCCACAAGAAGAATCACAATGATTAACCCCTAAAAAGTCTTTTGCTTTTTTATTTAGGTTCTCAATAGTATAATCAGGATTAATGACAAAAATCAAATCATCCAGAGCATCAAATACTTCAACCCAGGCAAATTCTCTCCCGGTATTTTTTTCCATTCCAGCGTCAGTTGTTAATGTTTTTGTCCTTTTTGTAATCGAAAGCGCAACCGGGCAGAAAGATAATCATTTATTGATTATTTCCGACTTTTGTATAACATTTATGTCAATTTTTGCTAGGACAGATGTCAGAATGTGAAGAAAATCGCAAGAAAAGTTTAAAAGATCTTTTTTATAATTCCCTGAATACTAATTCGATCTTCATTCAGCATGATGGTTTGAATTTGATGCTGGTCAAGTGATTTCTTTGCCTTGGGACCAATTTCTCCGGTTATTATTTTATTCACATTTTTATCATGAAGTAGTTTAACGACTCTCGGCGCAACATCATGTTCTTCTTCAAAATATGGATTGTCGATGAAAGTAATATCTTTTCCATCATAAAGGGCGAAGTATGGAGCTCTTCCAAATCGAAGGTCCATTAAGGCATTTTTGCGTTTTCCGGTAACACTTATGGCGATCATATTTTGTGTATTAATTTGTATGAGTATTTACCCCGTATTTTTCGTTGAGCGCTTCCCAATATTCAACTGCCCGGCGGGTATGGGGTATAACAATTGTACCGCCAACAAGGTTTGCAATTCCGAAAACTTCAAATATCTCGTCATTGCTAATGCCTTCTTCGTGACACTTTTTCAAATGGTATTTTATGCAATCATCACATCTCAAGACCATTGAAGAAACAAGACCCAGCATTTCTTTTGTTTTTACAGAAAGTGCACCTTCCTGATAAGCAAGGGTATCAACGCTGTAAATTCGTTTCATTACTTTGTTGTCTGCTCCCAATATCTTCTCATTCATTCGTGAGCGGTAATCCTGAAATTCTTCAATAAGTTTACTCATGATGTTTGATTTACAACTTTACCAATTAATGTTGTTTGTGTGCATTTTTCAATTTCCACCGTAACGTAGTCCCCTTTTATATACCCGTTGTTTGGAAATATTACAACTTTATTTTGAGAGCTTCGGCCGAAAAATTCTTCCGGATTCTTTTTCGATGGTCCCTCAACAAGAACATGAAATTTTTTCCCAATGTCAGCTCGGTTGCTTTCCATGGAAAGTCTGTTTTGTAAATCAATAATTTCGTTGAGCCGACGGGTTTTTATTTCTTCGGGAATATCATCTTCCAAATGTTTAAAGGCATACGTCCCCGGGCGTTCCGAGTATTTAAACATGAATGACATGTCGAATTTTGCCCATTCCATCATCGTCAAAGTTTCTTGGTGATCCTCTTCTGTTTCAGTGCAAAAACCGGAAAACACATCAGTAGAAAGCCCACAATCCGGAATGATTTCCCGAATTGCCTTGATGCGATCCATGTACCATTCCCGATCATATTTTCGATTCATTAATTTAAGAATTCGTGAACTTCCAGATTGCATAGGAAGATGAATGTGGCTGCAGATATTTGGATAGGCAGCAATCATTTTCAATACCTTGTCAGACATGTCTTTGGGGTGGGAAGTTGTAAAGCGAATACGAACATCTGGTGCTTCTTTGGCAACAATCTCCAACAAATCCCAAAAACGAGTTGGTTTGCGTTCTCCCTCAGGAAGCCACTTGTATGAGTTCACATTTTGTCCAAGTAAGGTGATTTCTTTGTATCCTTTTTGCTGAAGATCAATTACTTCGTTGAGTATATCTTTAGGGGCGCGACTTCTTTCTCTTCCTCTGGTGTACGGAACAATGCAGTAGGTGCAAAAATTATTACAACCACGGGTAATACTTATAAAACCAGATAGCGTTTTGTCTCCAATTCGTACCGGAGTAATTTTATCATAGGTTTCATTTGTCGAAAGCTCCACATTGATAGCTTCGCCATTTTCACAAGCCTTATCAATTAAAAAGGGAAGGTCACGATAAGCGTCCGGGCCTGCAACAAGGTCAACAGCATCATGTTCTAAAAATTTTTCACCAACACGTTCAGCCATGCATCCAAGAATACCAACTACCAGCTTTTTATTTTTCTTTTTAAATCCTTTTAAATGATTTAATCTTCCCCAAATGCGTTGTTCTGCATTGTCCCGAACCGAGCAGGTATTAATAAAGATGGCATCTGCTTCTTCTGCCGTTTCACAAATACTATATTTTCTGTCTTGAAGAATGGCTGCGACCACTTCGCTGTCGGCAACATTCATCTGACATCCATATGTTTCAATAAATAGTTTCTTCTCTCTCATCAGTCTCGAAATAAGCTTGCAAATTTATTGATTTTGACCGGATTTGGAAGCGCCAAATTAAAACAAAACCTTTATTCGGTTGGTTTGGCAATAATCAAAGCCATTAAAATGTTTAATCAATGTAAAGTTTTGTGTTTTTAACGGGTCGTTGAAAACTTACTTGATCGAATTAAATCATTTAGCATTATATTTGCACTTTTAAAGGAAATAGGTATGAAATATTTTGTCCTTGGGATTATTCTCCTTTTTACTTTGAGCTCGACTGCTCAGGAGCAATCATACGAATCCTTAACACCCCAAAGTCAATCCCCGAAAATTTCACAAGCAATACAGGTTCAGCAAGATGCGCGAATTGATAGTCTTTTGAAGACTCATATCGACATGAATAAACGGTTGAATGGAACGGACGGTTTTCGATTGGAGATCTTTTTTGAGTCTGGTATTGGAGCTCGTGAAAAGGCGTTAGTGACTAAAACTGATTTTTTAAGAAAATATCAGGATGTTACCGCGTATATAACTTTTTTGAGTCCTAACTTTAAGGTTCGTGTTGGGGATTTTAGAACAAAAAATGAAGCTTTAAAATTAAAAGCAAGAATAAAAAGAGATTATCCAAATGCTTTCATAGTGAAAGACATTATTCAATTTCCTGAATTAAATACCGAAAGAACAAGCAATGAGTGAATTGATTAAACACGAGTGTGGAATTGCATTAATTCGATTGAGAAAACCATTAAATTATTATCAGGGGAAATATGGTACCTGGCAATATGGATTAAATAAGCTTTACCTGTTGATGGAAAAGCAACATAACCGAGGGCAGGATGGTGCCGGTGTGGTTAGTGTAAAGCTGGATTTGAAACCAGGGCAAGAGTATATTAGCAGATATCGTTCTGTAGAGCAAAATCCAATTAAGGATGTTTTTGACAAGGTGAGTAAAGGAGTTCGTAAGGCGATTAAATCAGGAAAAGATATAAGTGATCTTGAATGGGTCTACAAAAACCTTCCATATGCAGGGGAACTTTATTTGGGACATTTAAGATATGGTACATTTGGACGTAATAGTATTGATTTTGTTCATCCGGTTCTTCGTACCAATAATTGGAAATCCAGAACCTTGGTTTTGGCTGGTAATTTCAATATGACGAACACGGATGAGTTGTTTCAGCGGTTGATTGATCTTGGTCAGCATCCAAAGAATTACACTGATACTGTTACAGTTCTTGAAAAAGTTGGTCACTTTTTGGATGAAGAAAACCAGGCTCGCTTTCGTCAATATAAAAATGAAGGTTACTCGAACAGGGAAATATCGCCTTTGATTGAGGATAATTTGGATGTTCAGAGCATTGTTGAAAGTGCCAGTAAAGATTGGGATGGTGGTTATGCGATGGCCGGACTGATTGGACATGGTGACGCTTTTGTTACAAGGGATCCTTGGGGGATTCGTCCAGCGCATTATTACTATGATGATGAAATTGTGGTGGTTGCATCGGAGCGTCCGGTTATTCAGACAGTGATGAATGTGAAATACGAGGATGTGAAGGAGGTAAAACCAGGAGAAGCACTTATTGTGAAGAGAAATGGAGATGTTTCTACGCAAATTGTTCGGGTGCCGCACAAACGTAAATCATGTTCGTTCGAAAGAATTTATTTCTCACGAGGAAGTGATAAGCAAATTTATCATGAACGTAAAGAGTTGGGAAGATTGCTTGCACCAACAATTTTGGGGGCAATTGACTACGATATTGAAAATACAGTTTTCTCATATATTCCAAATACTTCTGAAACAGCTTTCTATGGTTTGATGAAAGGGGTTGATCAACATATGATTGACTGGAAGAAAGAGCAAATCAAAGGTAGGGCAGGCCAGTTGTCAGAGGAGGAGTTGGGAGCAATTATTTCACGTGAGCCTCGAATTGAAAAGATTGCTATTAAGGATGTTAAGCTGCGAACCTTTATTGCAGATGATGCCAGTAGGGATGACTTGGTTGCGCACGTATATGATGTTACCTATGGTGTGTTGAAAGAAAATGAAGATACCTTGGTGATCATCGATGATTCAATTGTTAGGGGAACAACATTGAAAAGAAGCATTCTGAAGATTCTTGATCGGTTGAATCCTAAAAAGATTATTGTTGTTTCTTCTGCTCCTCAGATTCGTTATCCGGATTGTTATGGTATCGACATGGCGGTGCTGGATAAATTCATTGCGTTTAATGCAGCTATTGATTTACTGAAGGATCATGGCAAGGAGAGTGTTATTGATGAAGTTTATGAGAAATGTAAAGCTCAGCAGAATCTGCCTAAAGAAGAGATAGTTAATTACGTAAAAGATATTTATCGCCAATTTACAGCAGAAGAAATTTCTGCAAAAATTGCAGAATTATTGAGGCCGGAAGATTGTAAAGCTGAAGTTGAAATTATTTATCAGAGCACAGAAAACTTGCACAAGGCTTGTCCAAATGATTTGGGTGATTGGTATTTTACCGGGGACTATCCAACTCCTGGTGGAAATAAGGTTGTGAATACTTCCTTCATTAATTTCGTAGAGCAAATTGACGGAAGGGCTTATTAGATACTGTTATAGGCACTATATATAAATGAAAAAAAGCAGGCTTAAAACCTGCTTTTTTTCATTTATAATTGTAATTGTCTTTATTCTACTTCTGGGAATTCGTCGCTTTTACCCTTAATATAGGTTTCAATGTGACGATCTTTTTTTGCCTCGTAAATATCTTTGATTGTTAAAATGATTCCGGTTTCTTCTACTTCTCCAAATCGATCATTGAGAACTGTGCCAAAAGTTTTCATCGAAGGACTCAGATTCATATAGGCATTAATTAGTGGGGGAATGTTTTCCCCATGTTCTCTGACCTGTTGAGTTAGTATTTTATAGTCCTCTTTGTAGGAGCCGCCATTAAAAATCTTCTCGAGTTCTTCAGTGTCCATGTGAAGTTCCATCGGCTTTTTAGGAGAAACTAAATTGCTTTTGTCCCGGAAGTATTTTAAAAAGAAAAATTGAATCAGATTTCTCGCTTCCGTGTGGAAGTGAGTGTACATAGTCACTTTTCCGAAAAAGTACTTCATTTCGGGGTGATCTACAATTAAAGCACCTAGTCCGTCCCATAAATTATCTAGTGCAAAAAGTGCTTTAGCACCAGCTTTGCTAGATTGGTAGGCCGGTTGAACAAATGAACGACCAAGCTCCAATGTGTATGGAAGGTAATCAGTTTTAAATTCTTCTGAAAAGTGGAATAACCTTGATGTGGCAAGTTGAACTTCACCATTTTCATCTACAGGCAGATCTGTGCACATGATGTATCGGTAACCACCCAGGATCTCTTGAGAATCAGGATCCCAAACAATTAGTTGTTTGTATGGATTTTCCTGAGTGTCATATTGGTCGATATCAATGTCTTTGCCTGTACCTCCTCCGGCATCTCTAAATGTAATCTCACGCAGGCGGCCTATTTCATGCATGATATTTGGAGAGTCGTGATGTGTAATCACGTAAATCTCATTAGCACCTTTGTTCGTTTTCCGTAAGAGCTTATCAGCTGTCAGTTCAGCTAGAACAGCTTCTTTGGGAGCAGGTGCAACTATATCCTTCATACTTAGTCTGCTTAATTTTAATGAGCTACAAAACTAAAAAAAATTATTTAGAATCAATTTTCATGAAACGTAAAATTCATCGCTACTTTTTTTCAGGCAGCGCATATAGGATCTTTCGTACTTCATCCGCCCATTCTTTCTGGGTTTTTGATTTGTCAAGTTTCTTATACGAGATTGGCTTGCCAAAAGTGATAGTAAAATTACTACCACGGTGTCTAAAGCTTTCATCAGCAAGAAAGAACATTTCTAGGTTCCATTTTAATCCTATTGCTTTTCGGAAGTTCGCAAGTCTGTAAAAGAACTTGGAGTTTTGTCCACTTACGTGGACGGGAATAATATCTCGTTCATATTGAACCGCTTTTTGTATGAAATGTTTTTTCCAATCTAGATCGGTGATCTTACCTTTTATTTTTCGGGAAGCATATCCCGATGGAAAGATTAAAATTTGTACATCAGAGTTGTATTGTTCATGAACTACCTTCGCAAAATCACGGCCATGGCTCCCATGTTTGTTTATAGGTACAAAAACACTGCCTAGCTGAGGGATGTTCATTAATACATCGTTAACAAGAAACCTGACTTCGCCAAGAACTTTATTGACATTGCTCATGAGTAATAAGCCGTCAAATCCACCCAGTGGATGGTTTGCTGCGAAAATATACCGTCCTTCAGAGGGCAGGTTTTCCAGTCCATTGACCTGCTGTGTTACACCAAAATAATCAACAACACTATGCACAAATTCAATCCCATCCTGTTCCCCGTAAAGGTCTATGATTTCGT
Organism: Sunxiuqinia sp. A32; assembly: GCF_052690465.1. Classification (NCBI taxonomy): domain Bacteria; kingdom Pseudomonadati; phylum Bacteroidota; class Bacteroidia; order Marinilabiliales; family Prolixibacteraceae; genus Sunxiuqinia; species Sunxiuqinia sp. A32. The sequence goes on along the minus strand of NZ_JBQYLI010000006.1, from coordinate 17,478 downwards.
TGACTTCTTTGATGTGCATAATTCGATTGAGGTAGCGGAAGACAAAACCAGGCATAAATTTTGCTAGTCTTGGAGCTTTTTCCGTAAAAACCTCACGCATATCAATACGCTTGATTTTGTTTGATGAGTTTTTGTCCATTTTTTCTCGAATACTTGTTTTGCAAGGCGAAAATTATAAAAAAATAGTTCTCGATAATCTTTTGTGACTAGCTTATTCAAAACTAAAATTGACTAATTAGATTTATTAACGGTTGTTTGTAATAATTGTTGACAAGTCAACGTTCAGTTAATCAGTGCAAAGAGTGATGTTGTTAACAGTGATGATTGCGATATTAACAAGAAATAAACAGGTCTTATTTTTGATATTGGTGACTTAATGTGACTTAATGTGACTTAAAGTGGAATTTTGTAGAAGAAATCACTATTTTTACGATTGAATTAAAGGCAATTGACAAATGGATTTTTCAGCAGAAAAAAACGCAACAATCGACGAAAAAGGTCGAGTCGTATTGCCTGCCGATTATAAAAACGAGATGGGAGGCAGGATTCCCGGTGGCCAATTGGCTATCGAGCTGGATCCGTATGAGAAATGTCTGAATGTTTATCCAGTTGAAAACTGGGAGAAAAGATTAGCATCCCTGAAGTCAAAGTTGAATCGGAATAATCGTCAGCAAAGCCGTTTGCTTGATATGATTTACCGGAGCTTTAAAATTATCAACGTTCCGGAGAATTGCAGAATGAACCTGCCAAATAATTTCATGGAGAAGAAAAATATTTCCAAAGATGTAGTTTTTGTTGGTCAGGGCGACCGAATCCGTCTTTGGGATGTTGGCGAGTACGAAGCTTATCTCGGAGAGATGGGCGATTACGGAGAAATGTTTTCAGAGACTTTTGGTGATATAGAAGAATAGCGTGGATCAAATTTACCACATACCGGTTTTATTGAATGAAAGCATCGACGGGCTGAACATTCAAAAGGATGGCGACTATGTTGATGTCACCTTTGGAGGGGGCGGTCACTCTCGTGAAATAATGAGTCGTTTGGAGAACGGTCGTTTGTTTGGCTTCGATCAGGATGAGGATGCTGCTGCAAATGCATTTGATGATCCACGGTTTATTTTCATTAGGCACAACTTTAAATACATCCGGAATTTCCTTCGATATAATGGAGTTGAAAAGGTTGATGGAATTTTGGCAGACCTTGGTGTTTCGTCTCATGATTTTGATGTGGCAGAACGTGGCTTCTCTTTTCGTTTCTCCGGTGATTTGGATATGCGAATGAATCGTGATGCAAAAATGACCGCCTCTCAAATTGTCAATGAATATGATGAAGAAAAGCTAATTCGGGTTTTTAAAGAATACGGTGAGGTTAAAAATGCTTATCGGTTGGTAAAAACCATTACGGCAGCGAGGCTGCAGAAACCAATAAAAACAATCGATCAGTTCAAAAATGTAATTGCTGTTTGTGTTCCAAAGAAACATGAAACAAAATATTTGGCAAGGGTTTTTCAGGCACTTCGTATTGAAACCAATCAGGAGTTGGAAGTATTGAAAGACTTTTTGGAACAAAGTGCTGAGTTGTTAAAGCCGGGTGGTCGGTTGGTGGTGATCACTTATCATTCATTAGAAGATCGCTTGGTAAAGAATTTTATACGTTCAGGAAATTTTGAGGGCAAGTTGGAGAAAGATTTTTACGGAAATATAAGTTCCGGATTAACGGCAGTAAACCGTAAGGTGATTATTCCTGATGAAAACGAAATTGAGAGAAATCCAAGGGCGAGAAGTGCAAAGCTGAGAATTGCTGAAAAAGTATGAGCGAGGAACCAAAAAATAAAGGAAAGGGGAAAAAAGTACGAGGTGGATTAAAATCTCTACTTGGTGGAAGTTTGCTTGCCAATGAAAAGGTGATCAAACAAATACCCTTTGTGTTCTTTCTTGGTTTGCTCGGTATATTAATTATATCAAACCGTTATTGGTCGGAAAAGACTATTCGCAAAATGGAGACTGTTCAGGATTCAATCAAAGAATTGAAGGCCGAGTCAATTACTTATGAAACAGAATTGATGAGGATGAACAGGCCAACCGAAATCACCAATAAAGTAAAGTCAAGTGGGTTGGATTTAGTTGAACCTAAAGAGCCAGCCAGAAAGTTAAAAGTTGAAAAGTTAGAAGAAGATAAATGAAAATTAGAAAAGACATAATTACCCGCTTTGGGATTATTTATTTTCTGGCTGTGTTGATGGGTGTCATCATCGTGGTTAAGATTTTCATTATTCAAACGGTAGATACAGAGAAGTGGAAGCAAACAGCAAAAGACTTGCGAACAAATACTTCCGAAATTCAAGCGAAGAGAGGGAATATTTGTGCTGATGATGGTAGCATTCTTGCAACTTCAGTTCCATATTTTGAATTAAGAATGGATCTCAAAGCACCCCGGGTATTGCGAGTTTTTGCAGATCAGGCAGATGAATTCTCTTTGGAAGTGGCGAAGTTTTTTGGGGTTTCAAAGTATCAATTTAAACAACGTTTAAGTCGGGATTCTAAAAAGGGCAATCGCTGGTTTTTAATCCATCCAGATAAAGTTAACTACAACGAACTGCAAAAATTTAAAAAACTGGAAACGTTAAAACGTACTTCGTTTGGAGCGGGGTTGATCGTGGTTCGTGAAAGTGAGCGAGTCTTGCCGCATGGAGATATGGCTAGTCGAACTATTGGTACATTAAATAAAGGTGCCTATGGCGGAATTCATGGAAACATTGGATATTCTGGCATTGAAGGTTTGATGGAAGGCTATTTAAGTGGTGAAAATGGAATGGCACTTAAGAGAAACTATTCCGGTCACTGGATTGATGTGCCAATAACTGAACCTAAGGATGGAAGTGATGTGATTACTACTCTGAATGTAAATCTCCAGGATTTCACACAAAATGCTTTACAAAAACAAATGGACGTATCGCAGGCTGAATGGGGGACAGCCATTGTGATGGAGGTGAAAACAGGAGAGATTAAAGCAATTGCTAATCTTGGAAAACGAAAAGATGGGAATTACTCGGAAACGTACAATTTTGCACTGGGCCATGCTGGCTGTAGTGAGCCCGGGTCTACCTTTAAGTTGGTTTCGATGATGGTGGCAATGGAACATGGTTACGTGGATACCATGGATGTTTTTGACACAGGAAACGGAGTTTGGGACTATCGTGGGCAAACTATTTATGACAGCGATTGGCGGTATGGCGGACATGGTAAACTTTCTATGAAAGATATTTTCAAGTTGTCTTCGAATGTTGGCGTTGCAAAAATTATTACCAAGTTTTATGAAGGTCATGAGGAAGATTACATAGACCGGGTATACAATTTTGGATTAAATAAACAATTAGGACTTGGCTTTGCTGGAGAGGGAGTCCCATATATTAAATACCCTGGAGACAAAGTTTGGTGGGGACCGTCTCTTGCATGGATTTCTTATGGATATGAAATCAAGCTTACACCGCTTCAGACTCTCACATTTTATAATGCCGTTGCCAATGATGGTAAGATGGTGAAACCAAAATTTGTAAAAGAAGTTCGTGAGAATGGAATTCTGGTGAAAGAATTTAAAACTGAAGTTCTAAATCCTTCAATCTGCTCAAAAGGAACTTTAAAGAAAGCGCAGGCTTTATTAGAGGCTGTTTGTATAGATGGAACTGGTAAATCATTAAATAATCCGCACTTCCCGATTGCCGGAAAGACTGGAACTGCCCAGGTCGCTTATAATAATGAAGGTTACTCAAAAGACGGACGGAAAAATTATCAGGCTTCGTTTGCCGGGTATTTTCCAGCGGATGATCCTCAATATACTTGTGTGGTTGTAATTGTTGGACCCCAAGGAAAATATTATGGTGCATCAGTTGCAGGTCCTGTTTTTGAAGAAGTTGTTGGGAAAGTATATGCTTCTTTTCTTGATCCTCGCATTCCTGAAGAAGAAATGATTGCAGAAGCGCCAGTTGTTAAACCTGGATTTGCTGAAGATATATTGAGAACAGCAGATGAACTAGATCTTGACATTCCGGAGGAAAAGGCAAATTCAACGTTCATTAAAGTAAATTCTGATCAGGATAACCTGGATATCTCACAGCTTACTATTCAGGAAGGCTTAGTGCCTGATGTTCGTGGAATGGGAAGTCGCGATGCTCTTTACCTGTTAGAAAATTCTGGCTTAAAAGTTAAAATGAAGGGAATTGGAAAAGTACGGAAACAATCGTTGCCGGCAGGAAATAAAATTAGAAAAGGTCAAACTATATATATCGATTTAGGTTGATGAAGTTATTGAAAGACATATTAGAAGGGCTGGATGTTGAATTGGTCAATGGGGATTTGTCTGTTGAGATAAATCAGGTTCATTTTGATTCCAGAAATGTGAAGGCGGGTGATGTCTTCGTCGCAGTTCCTGGAACTCATGTTGATGGGCATCGCTATATTAATAAAGCAATAGCAAGTGGTGCAATAGCTGTTGTTGCTGAAAAGTTTGAGGATGTTGAGGCGAAAAATGTATCACTTGTAAAAATGGAAGATACCGCGAAAGCTCTTGGGCAAATCGCTGGTAATTTTTATGAGAATCCATCTTCTAAATTGAAAGTAGTTGGTGTTACTGGAACCAACGGAAAAACAACAATCGCTACTTTATTATATAAGATGTATCGTGAGTTGGGTTACAAGGCTGGATTAATATCCACAATTAAATATTATGTGGACGAGAACGAATTACCTGCAACCCACACGACACCTGATGCAATTCAAATTCAATCTTTAATGGCAAAAATGGTGGAGGCCGGATGTGAATACTGTTTCATGGAAGTAAGCTCACACGCTATTGATCAGGATCGAATTGAAGGAATTGAATTTGATGGCGGGATTTTCACCAATCTGACACACGACCATTTAGATTATCACAAAACATTCGCTGAGTACTTAAAGGCAAAGAAGAAATTCTTTGACTTGTTACCCGCCACTGCTTTTGCATTGAGCAATGCTGATGATAAAAATGGGATGGTGATGCTTCAGAATACCAAGGCGAAAAAGAAAACATATGCTTTGAAATCATTGGCTGATTATAAATGCAAAGTCATTGAAAAACATCTGGACGGTATGCTTCTGAGTATTGAAGGTATGGAGGTGTGGACGCACTTTTCAGGAATCTTCAATGCATATAATTTGATGGCTGTATTTGCTACTGCCGTTTTGCTGGGTGAAGAAGTTGACGAAGTTTTGCCAGTGATCAGTGCTTTAAAACCAGTTGCAGGGAGATTTGAAATCTTGCGTTCTCCTGATGGAAAGTATGCCATTGTTGATTATGCACATACACCGGATGCTTTGAAGAATGTATTGAGTGGAATTGCTGAGATACGAACTGGCAACGAGCAGGTAATTACCGTTGTCGGTGCTGGAGGAGATCGTGATAAAACAAAACGACCAGTAATGGCACAGGAAGCCGTTTCGCAAAGTGATAAAGTAATTCTTACCTCTGATAATCCTCGAACAGAGGTGCCTGAGCAAATTATCACTGATATGGAAGTTGGAGTGGAGGCTCATCAAAAAAGCAAAGTGCTTTCCATAGTTAACCGGCGAGAAGCTATTCGGACAGCTTGCATGCTGGCACAGCCTGGAGATATTATTTTGATTGCAGGTAAGGGGCATGAAGATTATCAGGAGATCAATGGTGTGAAGCATCATTTTGATGACAAAGAAGTAATTAACGAACTGTTTAACGCAAATTAAAAAGATAAGGGAATGTTTTATTTATTGTATGAATGGCTAAAAGATTTTGATATTCCTGGATTGGGGATGATCCAGTATATTTCTTTCAGGTCAGCTGCAGCGATCATTACTTCACTACTAATTACCATGGGATTTGGTAAAAAGCTCATCGGCTTTTTACAAAAGAAGCAAATTGGTGAGGAAGTGCGTGATTTAGGATTGGAAGGTCAGCTGCAAAAGAAAGGAACTCCAACAATGGGAGGACTGATCATTTTAGCGTCCATTCTTATTCCTACGCTTTTATTTGCACAATTAAATAATACCTACATCCTATTAATGATTATTACCACTGCATGGCTGGGGATGATCGGTTTTATTGACGATTATATCAAGGTTTTCTTGAAAGATAAAGAAGGATTGGCAGGTAAATTTAAGATTCTGGGACAGGTTAGCTTAGGAGTCATTGTTGCATCAACAATGTATTTTGCTGAAGATGTGGTTGTTCGCGAGCGGGTTCGTAACAGCGAAGGTGAATTTGTTAAGCAGTTGGTTGTTGACAAGGAGAGCGGAGAGCAGCAGATTCATTTTGTAACAAAAGAGGTAAAATCTACCAGAACCACCTTGCCATTCATAAAAAATCATGAGTTTGACTATAAGTGGCCTATTGCTTTCATTGGCCCAAAAGCCGAATTCTGGCGATGGTTGGTTTATGCATTTGCAATTATCATCATCATAACAGCAGTTTCCAATGCTGCGAATCTCACGGATGGTATTGATGGGCTGGCAACTGGGACGTCGGCGATAAGCGGAGTAACTCTTGGAATATTGGCTTATGTGAGTGGTAACGTAATTTATGCCGATTATCTGAATATCATGTATATCCCCAATATCGGCGAAATGACAGTATTTATAGCAGCTTTTATTGGGGCAACCGTTGGATTTTTATGGTATAATTCTTATCCGGCACAGGTTTTCATGGGAGATACCGGTAGCTTGGCATTGGGTGGAATTCTTGCCGTTTTTGCTGTGGTAATTCGCAAAGAGATATTGATTCCGTTATTGTGTGGAATCTTCGTGATTGAGAATCTTTCAGTGGTCATTCAGGTGGCTTATTTCAAATATACCAGGAAGAAACATGGTGAAGGGCAGCGGGTCTTTTTAATGAGTCCGATTCACCATCACTATCAGAAAAAAGGCATTCCGGAAGCGAAAATTGTAACTCGCTTTTGGATTGTGGGAATTATGTTGGCGGTAATAACCATTATTACCTTAAAGATCAGGTAGGATGGCACAGTTTGCGGTTATACTGGGTGCCGGAGAGAGTGGAGTTGGGTCGGCCATTCTGGCTAAAAAACAGGGATTTGAAGTTCTTGTTTCTGATGCCGGGAAAGTGAAGGAAAAATACCGCGACGTTCTTTTAAAAAATGAAATAAAGTTTGAAGAGGAAAAACATTCTGAAGACTTAATTCTGGAGGCTGATTTGGTGATCAAAAGTCCGGGAATTCCGGATCATGCACCATTGGTTAAAGCACTTCATGTAAAAGGTATTACGGTAATTTCTGAAATTGAATTTGCAGGGAGGTATTGCAAAGCTAAAACCATATGCATTACCGGAAGTAATGGAAAAACAACCACCACCATGCTTACCTATCACTTGCTTAAAAACGCAGGATTAAATGTAGGATTGGCAGGAAATGTTGGGCACAGCTTTGCATGGCAGGTAGCCAATGAGAATTTCGACTATTATGTAATTGAACTGAGCAGTTTTCAGTTGGATGGAATGTTTGAATTCAAGGTTGATGTAGCAGTTTTACTGAATATCACACCAGATCATTTGGATCGATACGAATACAATTTTCAGAATTACATCGATTCGAAATTTAGGATCACACAAAATCAAACTGAAAATGATTTCTTCATTTACTGGGCAGAAGACCCGGTTATTCAGAGGGAAATAGATAAAAGAAGTATACCGGCAACATGCCTACCGTTCAGCTTGACTGAGCTAAAAGGTGATGGAGCAGGACTAAAAGGGGATCAACTAGTAATTAACAGGGAACAAAATTCATTCAATATGTCAATTTTTGATATTGCATTACAGGGTCAGCACAACACTTACAATTCCATGGCAGCAGGACTTGCCGGGATGGTGCTGAATATCAGGAACGAGAAAATCAGGGAAAGCCTTTCCAATTTTCAGGGAGTAGAGCACCGTTTGGAGCACTTTCTGAAAGTTCATGGAATCGCTTTTGTCAATGATTCTAAAGCAACCAATGTCAATTCAACCTGGTATGCACTGGAAAGTATCAACAAGCCAATTGTGTGGATTGTCGGTGGAGTTGACAAGGGAAACGATTACGAATCATTGAAAGGTTTGGTGAAGGAGAAGGTGAAAGCAATTGTTTGTCTTGGACTGGACAATAAAAAAATTATTGATGCTTTTTCAGATGTGATTCCGGATATTTTGGAAACTCATGACATGAAAGATGCGGTGCGTTCTGCATATTACCTGGCTAAAAATGGTGAAACTGTATTGTTGTCACCGGCTTGTGCCAGTTTTGACTTATTTGATAATTATGAAGATCGTGGTCGTCAATTTAAAATGGCTGTAAGGGAGTTATAGAATGGATTTCTCATTAGGAAAAATATTGAAAGGTGACCGTATTATTTGGGTGATTCTGGTGTTTTTATCACTGGCTTCATTATTGATTGTTTATAGTGCAACGGGAAGGTTGGCTTATAGACAGGCGGGAGGAAATACGGGTTACTACTTGATTCGTCAAATTGTTTTTATTCTCATTGGTTTTGGTTTGATGGCATTTTTAGTAAATATTATTCCTGTCAAGTTTTATTCATGGATTGCGCCTTTATTACTGATGGCAACTGCAGCTGCCCTGTTTGCAGCCATCATTCAGTACAAATTGACACCCTCTAAGCCTACTCCGAGATCCCTTGATTTAGGCTTTTTGAGTTTTCAGCCTGCCGAGCTTGCAAAAATCTCCTTAATCATGTTTGTAGCAAAAGTGCTTGGCAAAAGGCAAAAAACGTATGAAGACTTGAAGAAAGCCTTTATCTGGATCATGGGTGTAAGCGTTGGAATTTGTGGAATTATTTTTTACGGCGACATTTCTACTTCTGCCTTAATTTTTGGAAGTGTGATGGTTTTGATGTTAATAGGTCGAATCCCTATAAAACTATTGATGTTACCGGTTGTTGCAGGAATTCTGTTGTTAACCCTGGTGTATTTCACTGCTGATTATTTGCCGAGTTGGGCGGGGCGTGTACATACATTCAAGGAACGCATCGATGATTTTGTTTATGGTGATGATCAGGCGGAGCTTGGAATGACACAGGCAGATTATGCCAAACTGGCTATTTATGAAGGTGGTGTGTTTGGTAAAGGTCCCGGTGGGAGTGAAGTTAGTAATTACATGGAAGCTGCGTACAACGATTTCATTTATTCAATTATCATTGAAGAATATGGCTGGGTCGGAGGAATTGGTATTGCCATGCTATACCTCATCTTTTTATATCGGGGGGTGGTTATTGTCCGGCGATCGAATCGAACGTTTCCGGCATTTTTAACAGCCGGTTTGGTGTTGGTGATGGTTTTTCAGGCAATTATAAATATGGCGGTTTCCACGGGGGTGTTTCCTGTTACCGGACAGCCAATGCCATGGGTGAGTATGGGGGGGACTTCCACGCTCTTTACGGCAGCATCGTTTGGTATTATTTTATCAGTTAGCTATCAGAACCAAAAAGATAAAAAAGAAGTTGCAGAACAACCGGTCATGATTGACGTGCCGGATGAAGACGAAGAATTATAAATGAAAGAACTAAAAGTAGTCATAAGCGGAGGTGGAACCGGGGGGCATATTTTCCCGGCCTTGTCCATTGCCAATGAACTGAAAGCCCGTATACCGGAAGCCGACATTTTATTTGTTGGTGCTTTGGGGAAGATGGAGATGGAACGGGTGCCAGCTGCTGGCTATGAAATTGTTGGTTTACCAGTAATGGGATTGCCAAGGAAAGCATCTCTCAAGATATTCAAGTTTGCCTACATGCTCTATAAAAGTATGAGTAAGGCAAAAAAAGTAATTCGTGATTTTCAGCCAGATGTTGCTATAGGTGTGGGAGGTTTTGCAAGTGGACCTGTTTTAAAGGCTGCTGTGAAAAAAGGAATTCCGGCAGTGTTGCAGGAACAAAATTCTTACGCAGGTGTAACCAATAAGTTGTTATCTGCAAAGGTGAAAAAGATTTGTGTGGCATATCCAAATATGGAGCGTTATTTCCCAGCCGAAAAGCTGGTGTTGACAGGAAATCCTGTACGCCAAAATTTATTGGAGAAAGCAGATCAAAAAGAGGCTTTCCGGTTTTTTGACTTGGAAGAGAAGAAACCGGTTGTCTTGATTGTTGGTGGAAGTCTTGGTGCTCGCACGTTGAATGAGAGTGTGATGGCCAATTTGGAATTGATTGAAAAATCCGGTGTTCAGTTTATCTGGCAAACCGGGAAAATATATTACCAGGAATTGTTGGGAAGATTGGAAGGAAAGCAACCTGCTAATCTGAAACCTTTAGAATTTTTGTCAAGGATGGATTTGGCTTATCAGGCTGCTAATTTGGTTATTTCCAGGGCAGGGGCAGGAACTATTTCTGAGCTTTGCTTGTTGGGAAAAGCTTCCATATTGGTTCCATCACCTAATGTAGCTGAAGATCACCAAACAAAAAATGCGATGGCATTGGTTGATCAGGATGCAGCCATTTTAGTGAAAGACAGTAAAGCAAAAGAAAGTTTGATAGAGCAAACAATGAAACTGGTTGCGGACAAAGCAAAATTAGATTCTTTGTCGGCAAATTCATTAAAACTGGCAAAGCCAAATGCCACTAGCGAAATTATTGAAGTGATTTTAAAAGAAGTACAAAAAAGATGACAGGCTTGGATCAAATAAAGCAAATTTATTTTCTTGGTATCGGAGGAATCGGGATGAGTGCGCTGGCACGCTATTTTAAGCATGCTGGCTACATTGTTGCGGGTTATGACCGCACTGAGACTGAGTTAACTCGAGCTTTGGAAGAAGAAGATATTATTGTGCATTATGAAGATCGACCAGATTGGTTGTCTGAGTACCTTGTAAAAGATGTTTGTCTGGTTGTTTATACGCCTGCGGTTCCTGCAGACTTGGGTGAAAAAGTATTCCTTGAAGAAAATGGTTTTAAGTTGAAGAAGCGATCGGAAGTGTTGGGTTTGATTTGTGACCAGTCAAAATCGTGTGCAGTTGCAGGAACGCACGGTAAAACATCGGTTTCAACAATGCTGGCGCATATTTTATACCAATCATCGCTTGGTTGTACAGCATTTTTGGGAGGTATTTCAAAAAACTATAGAAGTAATTTACTCCTTAGTATTGAAAGTGAGTGGATAGTTGCCGAGGCCGATGAGTTTGATCGTTCATTTTTACGGTTGCATCCAAATCATGCGGTAATTACTTCAATGGATGCAGATCATCTGGATATTTATGGAAATCATGACGAGATTATAAAATCATTTAATGAGTTTGGTGGACAGGTGAAAGCTGGCGGATCATTGATTACTAAAAAAGGTCTTCCGGTAAATAAGGATAAAAACAGTGACGTTCAATATTATTCTTATTCGTTAAATGAAAAGGCAGACTTCTTTGTGGATGAACTGAGTTTGGTGGACGAGTCTTATCAATTTAATTTGATTCATCCAAAAGGAGTTATTCAGAATATTGGGTTGAATTATCCCGGGCTTATGAATGTGGAGAATGCCGTTGCCGCTTCTGCTTTGGCATTGCAAGCCGGAGTGAGTGATGAAGAGTTGAAAAAGGCTTTGTCAACTTACAGTGGTGTAAAACGAAGATTCGATATTCAGTTTCGCTCAGGGAAATATATTTTGATTGATGATTATGCGCATCATCCTGCAGAATTGAAAGCGACTATTTCGTCAGTAAAGGCGATGTTTCCTGATCGATATGTAACAGGCGTTTTTCAACCCCATTTGTATAGCCGAACGCAAGATTTTGCTAACGGATTTGCTGAAGAATTGGCGCAATTGGATGAAGTGGTTTTGCTGGATATTTATCCTGCCCGCGAAAAACCAATTGAAGGGGTGGAATCGAAATTGATATTTGATCAAATAGAAAATAATCATAAAAGTCTCATTAAAAAGAGTGAGCTAATAGATGTAGCCAGAGATTTTAAAGAAGGTGTGATTTTGATGATGGGAGCAGGCGATATTGATACATTGGTTGGACCACTTAAGAAAGTGATAGAAAAGAAAGACAATGCGTAAGCGAGTACTACATATTATAGTATTAATGGTGATCGGGGTGATCCTGATTATTTCACTTGCTTTTTCAACTGGTGAATTATCTAAAGTAAAATGTACAGGTGTAACGGTTCTTATCAAGGATGGATCTCCTCGTTTTTTAGATGAAGAAGAGATCACAAATCTAATTAAGAAGACAGATGCTAATTTATTAGAGAAAAAACTGAGTGACATCAATACCAATGAATTGGAAGAGAAGTTGAGTCAGGTGGGTTCAATTCGTAAAATAGAAGTCTTCAGACATATTAGCGGTGAAAGTCTCAATTTCAAAGGATCTATCATTGCAGAAGTAGAACAGCGTAATCCAATTGTGCGGGTTATGAGCGGAAATGATGATTATTATTTGGATGTTGAAGGAGTTAAAATAGACCAAACAAATAAGTTCACGGCGAAGGTGTTGGTTGCAAATGGCAGTATTTCGCAAAAATTCGCAAAGGAAGAGCTTCTGTCAATCGTGAGGTTTATTGATGAAAATGAATTTTGGAAAGCTCAGATCGAGCAGATTTATGTAGAGAATGATGGGGAGTTGATTCTGGTTCCCCAGGTGGGTGATCAATTAATTGAGTTTGGCAATTCTGAGGACTTCCAGAAGAAGTTTAGAAATCTGAAAGCGTTATACCAACAGGTATTTTCAATATCTGGTTGGACGCATTATAAAAATATAAGTTTAAAATATCAGAATCAGGTTGTTTGTACTAAAAAATAAAGCTTATGGGCAAGAGCGATAAAATAGTAACAGCAGTTGACGTAGGTACCACCAAAGTTGTAGTGGTAGCCGGTAGAAAAACTGAAGAAGGAAAGGTTGAAGTGCTTGGTTATGGAAAAGCGCGGTCAATGGGTGTGAAACGGGGAATTGTTTTAAATATTGAAGAAGCCTTTTCCGCGATTCATGAAGCTGTTCGTCAGGCAGAAGATATGTTTGATGGAGACATTGATCAGGTGTATGTAAATATTGCTGGTCAACATTTGAAAACGATATCTTCAAAGGCGGAAAAGTATGTTGGAGAAAGTCGAATTGTTTCGGAGGAAGATGTCGATGCCCTGTTCGAGATTGCCCGACGGGTAGAGATGCCTGAAGGATTTAAGATTTATCATACCTGCCCACAGTTGTTTTCTATCGACCATGAGATTGGAATACCCAATCCGGTTGGAATTACTGGTGAAAAATTACAAGCTGATTTTAAATTGCTCGCGGCACCAGAGGTTTATGAGAATAACCTCAAACTATGTTTTGAGCGTGCCGCTATTCAGGTGAAAAAAACAATGGTGGACCCATTGGCATCGTCGGAAATCTTACTTTCTGATGATGAAAAAGAAGCAGGTGTTATTCTCGTTGATATTGGTGGAGGAACAACAAAAGTGGCGGTTTATCTGGATGGTGTACTGGCCTACTCGTTCCTGATTCCTTTCGGTGGGAATGTAATCACTCATGATATAAAAGAGGGCTGTTCAATTCTTGCCAGACAGGCCGAATCGTTGAAGGTGCAGTTTGGGCAAGCAATGGGCGATTTTGCCCCGGAAGATAAAGTGGTGACTATTCCTGGAATCTCAGGATGGGAACCTAAGGAAATTTCATTTAAAAGTCTGGCATTCATTATTCAGGCCCGGATGGAAGAAATTATTGATGCTTTCTTTTATCAGATTGAAAGTACTGGCTGCCTGGATAAGGTTGGTGCTGGTATTGTTCTAACAGGAGGCAGTGCGTTAATGCCAAACTTAAGTCAGCTAATCAAATTTAGAACAGGTATGGATGTGAGGAAAGGTATTCCTCGCTTACATTTGGATGACCATTGGAAACCACTGGAAGATCCACGAAATGCGACTGTTTTAGGTTTATTCTTCACGGCCTTAAATGATGCTGCAGAAGAAAACGAAAAGGAATTTTTCTTTAAAAAGAAGAAAAAGAAAACACGAACGACTCAGCCTGGAATCTTTGCTCAAATGAGGAAGGAAGTTGCACGCCAGGTTACACTGTTCTTTGAAGATGAACAGGATACGGAAATGTTTTAATTAATACAAAATCCTCGTGTATGGAGGACATTTTAAATTTTGGGTTAGAGCAGTCAAAGTCTTCAATTATTAAAGTAATTGGAGTGGGTGGTGGAGGCTGTAATGCGGTTAATCACATGCTTGAAGAGGGAATCGAAGGTGTTGATTTTCTCATCTGCAATACGGATGCGCAAGCAATGCGAAATAGTCCGGTTCCTATCAAAATTCAACTTGGGGTTACCCTTACTGAAGGACGTGGTGCCGGCAATATGCCACAACAAGGTGAGCAGGCGGCCATTGAAAATTTGGAAGATATCAGGTTGGTATTGGAAGGTGCTACCAAAATGCTTTTTATCACAGCCGGACTAGGTGGTGGAACCGGAACTGGTGCCGCACCTGTTATTGCTGAACTGGCAAGAGAGATGGATATCTTGACTATCGCGGTTGTAACCGTACCGTCGCCAGCAGAAGGTCGTCGGCGTTTTGATCAGGCATTGGAAGGCGTAGAGAAGCTGAAAGATCAGGTAGATAGTTTGTTGGTAATAAGCAACGAAAAGCTGCATAAAATTTATGGTGACTTACCTGCTTCAAAAGCGTTTAAGAAGGCTGATAATATTTTGGCAACTGCTGTAAAAGGTGTAGCTGAGATCATCACGCTTCATGGTAATATCAACATTGATTATGCCGATGTGAATACGGTCATGTCTCAAAGCAAGGTATTCATCATGGGAACGGGTATTTCTGAAGGAGATGGTCGCGCAATGGATGCCGTTCAAGCAGCATTGGAGTCGCCCCTGTTGGATAGCAATGATATCTACGGGTCGAAAGATATTTTGCTTAATATCTCGTCTGGAAGTAATGAAATCACTATGGGTGAAATTGGCGATATCATTGAGTTTCTTCAGGAAAAGGCAGGGCAAGACGCCAATATTATATGGGGGAATGGCATCGACCAAAAGTTAGGTGAGAAAATTAGCGTCACCATCATTGCCACCCGATTTGATAAAAATCCGAATAGTCTGTTGCAGAAGCAAGAGCCCAAAGAGGAGTTTGTTTTAAGCAATGAGACATTCAATATAAACCTCGACGATGAAACTGACGAAGAACTGATTGAGGTAGAAGCAGAAGAAAAAATGTACTCTGAGCCAATAAAATCCGAGTCAACACCTGTGAATAGGAAAAAGAATCGGAGAAAGGAAGAGCTGGTAACTGATCAATTTAAAGATACAGAGAAAGTTGATAGCTGGTTTCAACGCCAGTTTAATAAATTCTTTGATGATCAGGATGAAACAATAAATGATAATGATTAAGAATTAGCGTATGTCAAGCGATATTATGAATTTCGATTTAGATAAATCCTCTGGTACAATTATTAAAGTAATTGGTGTTGGAGGCGGTGGCGGAAACGCCGTGAACCATATGTTTCAACAAGGGATTAAGGATGTGGGATTTATGCTGTGTAATACCGACGCACAGGCTTTGAAGAACAGTCCTGTTCCACTAAAAATTCAATTGGGCGAATCTCTTACGGAAGGGCGAGGCGCTGGGAACAAACCCGAAATTGGGCGTGACGCAGCCATTGAGAACATTGAAGATGTGAAAAAGATGTTGGAGAAGTCAACGAAAATGGTATTTATAACTGCAGGAATGGGTGGCGGAACGGGAACTGGTGCTGCACCAGTTATCGCTGAAGCATGCAAGGAGCTGGGGCTGCTCACTGTGGGTATTGTTACCCTGCCTTTCCGTAATGAAGGTCGTCGGAGAATTAAACAGGCAATTGATGGAATCGCATCTTTGGAAGGACATGTTGATTCCTTGTTGGTGATCAATAACGAGCGCATTCGTGAGATGTACGGTGATTTTAAAATTTCAGAGGCGTTTGCTAAAGCTGATAATGTCTTAACAACAGCAGCTAAGGGGATCGCTGAAATTATTACTGTTGCGGGATATATCAATGTTGACTTTGCTGATGTGGAAACAGTTATGCGCACCAGCGGTGTCGCTGTGATGGGATCTGCTACAGCAGAAGGTGAGGACCGTGCAATGAGAGCGGTTGAGGAAGCTTTAAATTCACCATTGTTGAATAATAATGACATTCACGGAGCTCGAAATATTTTGCTTAATATCACATCAGGCGGAGAGGAAATTACGATGGATGAGATTGGCGAAATTACTGATTACATACAGGCAAAAGCCGGGCATGATGCTGATTTAATTTGGGGAAATGGAGTTGATGAAGCTTTAGGTGACAAGGTTTCTGTTACAGTTATAGCCACGGGATTTAGTGTCACCAGTATTCCCGAGATGATGGCTGCCCGTAAGGTGGAGAAAACATATCATACGTTGGTTGATGATCCACAGCCAAAACCGGCTCCAAAGGCTGCTCCAAAACCGAAGGTTCCAACGAGTGGTGATACTGGTTCTTCTTCATCTAATCAGCGCACTTTTGAGTTTGATATTAATTCATCGCCTAAAGATGAATTTGAAGACTTGTACGGAAAACCAAAAACTCACAGTGAGGAAGAATCTTTCTCAATAAAGATGGATTATTCTGTTTCGACTGATGAGCAAGTTGATGAACTGGAAAACATTCCGGCATATCGTCGCAAGAAAGTGAATATTCAGAGTATGCGTAAGAAATTTGAAGAGCGTTTTAGTCGCTTCTCTTTATCTCCTGATGAGGAAGATAAAACGGTTCTTCGTGATAACAACTCTTATTTGCATGATAATGTAGATTAGTCGTTTCTGGCAAACGTTATTTTGCTTGTCAGCTGGCTATGGAATTTTTAATTAGAATTTGAAATAAAAAACAATAACATGAGTTTATTTGATCAAGTAAATGAAGATATGAAAGCAGCCATGAAGGCTCGCGAAAAAGAAAAACTGGAAGCAATCCGTGGAATTAAGAAAGTTCTGTTGGAGGCGAAAACAGCAAAAGGTGCTTCTTCTGAGCTAAGTGATGATGAAGTAATTAAAGTCATCCAAAAACTGGCAAAGCAAGGACGCGATTCTGCAAACATCTACAAAGATCAAGGGAGAGAAGATTTATATAGCCAGGAAATGGTGCAGGTTGAGGTCTTTGAAAAGTATCTGCCAGAAAAAATGAGTGATGAAAATTTGACTGCTGCTATTAAAACCATTATTGAATCAGTTGGTGCAACAAGCATGAAAGATATGGGGAAGGTAATGGGGCTCGCTAGTAAAAATCTTGCAGGCAAAGCGGATGGCAAAGACATTGCTGATAAGGTAAAATCCCTATTGAGTTAATCAATTAATCAATCAATTCGATAGTACACGAGCGAAGGCCTTGAGCTTCGTGATTTAGGGAAAGAAGAGGCTGTCTCAAAAGAGATGGCCTCTTTTTATTTTCAGCGAAGAGTGGGAAAAAGATTGAAAGTTATCAATCT